>DATEMM010000194.1:0-7998 GCA_035275605.1 Pyrinomonadaceae bacterium | reverse complement strand
CCTCGACCTGCTCGACGCCCGCCGCGCTTTCCTGCGAGAGCGGGCTGATCTGATAGCGCAGTCGGAACCAGAGCATCTCGTCGCGGTCCGCGTTACTCAGCCTGGCCAATTCAAGCGGCAGCGGCATCACGATGGCCGAGTTGCCGCGCTTGATCGTCTCGTCGCTGTCAATCGCGGCCACCACCTGGCCCTTCGGGTTGAGCAATTCAAGATGGACGTGGGCCGGGAAGCTGTGCCCGGTCGGATTCTCCACGGCGAGCGAGATGCTCGTCTGCTTGTCTCCGAGGCGCAGTCGGGTCGTCGCTTCATTGACCTTGAGAACGGCGTTGGCTGACGAGATTTGGGAAAGGAGAAGGGAGACGCTGAAGAGGCAAAAGAGAACGATGACCCATCTACGGTGTCGCATCGAGAACCTCCAGTGTGGTTAAGCCTTGGATGCAGACAAACGTGGGCCTGGGGAGTAGCTCCTCATTATCTTGCTTTTGACGGATGCAAATCGCAGACCCTTTGAGAAAGTCTTCGATTTTGCGGCTGAGATGCTGATAGATGAGCCTATGGTTGTTGAGGGAAATAAATTTCTTTCCAAAAAATTGGACGCCGTGCAAAGATTTGATGGGCGGCGGGCAGGAAAATCGCCGGCTTCTTCCGTCGCGCGGGCGCTTGAGTTTGCACTATACTCTCGGGCGAAGGGAGCTATTATGAAGATTCACATCAAAAAACTGGACCACGTACAGATTTGCATTCCCCTCGGCGAGGAAGGTAAGGCGAGGGAGTTTTATACGCGCGTCCTCGGCCTGGAAGAGATAGAAAAGCCCGAGGCCCTGAAGCCAAGCGGCGGTCTCTGGTTCCAGATGGGTAACATTCAACTACACGTCGGCGTGGAAGAGGTGCAGGGAAAATCGAAACGCCATCCGGCTTTCGAGGTCGAGAACCTGGACGAGATCAGGCGCTACCTGGAAGAGAATCGGGTCAAGGTAAAAGATGAGATTCCGGTCCCTGGGCTTGGCCGGTTCTCCTTCTTCGACCCGTTCGACAACCGGATAGAGTTTTTAGAGAAGAGATGAGAGTTGTGCCCGACGACGTTCAGGGAAAGCGCCGCACGAGGGGAATTCTTTTCATAGTCCTTAGCCTCGCGCTCTGCGGCCTTAGTCTCAACTGCGCGAGGTCTTCCAGTCAGCTTAACAATCAAAGCGGCGCGAAGGCTCTGGCCGAGACTTCGACGATTGCTTCCGAAGCTTCTGGGAGCGGCGCGCCCGTCGGCAGCGCGATTGACGACGCCCCTGCGGAGCAGTCTAATCCCGCGAGCCCGCTCCCAAAGCCCACAGGGTTCGTCAACGATTTCGCAAAGGTGCTCGACGCGAAGACCAGGAAAGAGCTGGAAACAACGCTGACCGCGCTCAAGGAACAATCGAGAATAGAGTTCGCGGTCGTGACGGTCGAGACCACCGGCGAGCAGTCGAGCCTGGACTACGCGATGGCGCTGGCCCGCACGTGGGGCGTCGGAGCAAAGGACGTGGGCGGCATCATCCTCTTAATCGCCATCAAGGACCGCCGATGGGAGTTTCGCTGGTCGCGTAAGCTTGAGGGAGACCTGGAGGGGCTCGTGGACGAGCTTGAGCCATTGATGACCACGCCCTTTCGTCAGGGCAAATACAGCGAGGGCATCAGCGCGGCCACCCACGCCATCGTCAACAGACTCTCCGAACGGCGCGGATTTTCACGTCGCCCCTGACGGGGCTTGGTTAGAGGTCTTGACGGCGTTCGCCTTGCGTAGTGTGAACTGTGTCCCGCCTCCCTCGCGCCGACTCCAACTGACTTCCGCCTCAATCAAACTGGCCCGCGCGCGTATGTTCGCCAGCCCGCGCCCCTGCTTGATTCGCCTGTCCTGCGGGTCGAAGTCGCGCCCGTCGTCTTCCAGGTTGAGCACGAAATCCCCTTCAGACGAAGCGTTGACCAGAAGCCGCACGCGCGCCGCCCCGGCGTGGCGCGAGATGTTACTGACCGCTTCCTGTAGGATGCGGTAGATTTGCATCTGCGTCGCGCGCGAGAAGTTGAGCCGCTCGTCCAGCCCTTCATCTGCGACGAACTCGTACTCAAACTTGCGCTCCACGGGCGAGTGCGTGACGGCGTTGGCAAGCGCCCATTCGAGCGCAGCCAGAAAGCCCACGTTCTCCAGCACAGAAGGGCTCAGGTCCTCGCAGATGCGCCGAATCTCGTTCGAGATGGATTCAATCTCCGAGCGGAAGACGGCCGGCGTCGCAGCCGTCTTAGGCGCGGCCTCGTGCCCGTTGGTCGGGAGTTGGTCGGTCATCATCAACAGGTGACGAAGGTCTGCGAGCGTCTGGTCGTGCAGGTCGCGCGCGATGCGGCGTCGCTCGGTTTCCGTTTCGTTCGCGAGCTGTATGCGCGCATCAGCCAACTGACTGTTCGTGTCCGCGAGCGTCGCGCCCGTGCGCGCCAGGCTGCGGTTCTGGCGATAGCCCCACCACAGGGCGACGAGCGCGAGCAGGAGCAGGACGGAAAGCAGAGCGGTCGTCCAGGGGAAGGGCGCGCCCGCCACCGAGAAGTCGAAAGCCAGGGGCGCGGACGCTACCAGGTCTTTCGAGAAGGCGCGGGCGACGATCCTGTAGTGGCCCGGCTTGAGTCCCTCCAGAGCGAACTGCGCGTCGTGAGAGAATTTCTGTTTGATTGTCCGCCCGGCCGCGTCCGTCAGCAGAAACGCGTACTGAAACTGTTCCGGGTAGGTGCGGCTGCTGATTGCCTCCACGTCCAGCAGAAAACTGTTCTGCGGGTACTCCAGGCTGAGGCCCGTGCGCAACTCCTCCAACCCGTGAGCGCGCTGGCCTATAAGGCGCACGGCGTTGAGCACAGGGGCGACGTTCGCCGGGACGTAGCGCGCCACGCCGCGGTTGGTCGCAATCAGCAAAGTCTCGTCACCCTTTTCCGCCCGCGCGGGGAGGACGAAAAAGGCGCTCTGCGACGGCAGGCCCTGCTCCGCGTCCAGGCGCGAGACGACCGCGCCGAGTTGCTCGTCCATCAAGACCCTGAGCAGTCCGCCTCCGGCCGTGGCGCACCAGACTCCGCCGGGCTGTTTGGAGTCGGAGACGGCCAGCACGCTGCGAACATCAAGGCCCTGCACGACCTCTCTTAACTGACCCCCTCGGTACAGGTAGAGGCCGCGTGCCGAGCCTATCCAGAGATGGTCGTCTCCGGCGTCCGCCACTGCCCAGACGGCGCTGCCCTTGAGTTTGTCTAGCGCAGGCAGGGCCCTGGCTTCCTTGCCGTCGAAGACGAAGACGCCGCCGAGCGCCGTCCCTATCCAGAGCTTCCCGCTCCTGTCTGTCTGAAGACTGACGACCTCGCGCGTTTCCTGCGCGCCAGACGCGCCGGGCCAGACGGGTGAGCGGCTCTCTCCATTGAGCCGCTCGACGCCGCGCCCGAACGCTCCCACGAAAATGGTTCCCTGCAACTCGGCTATAGCGCGCACGCTGTCGCTCGCAGCCGCTTCCGCACCAGCGCCGCCAACGCGAGTCAAACGTAAGTCGTCGGCGTTTTCATTCGAAGACCACTCGCCCCTGTAGAGGCCGCTTCCAGTGCCGACGAGGAGTCGCCCGCCCTTGTCTTCGGAGATCGCGAAGACGGGGCTTTGTGCCGGGTCCTGCACGGGCCGCCAAGCGCGCGCCGTCGGGTCGTACAGAAACAGGCCGCGGTTTGTGCCAGCGACGAGCCGCCCCTTTGAGGTCTGAAAGAGCGTGCGAACGAAATTGCTTTCCGCCTCCACCGAGACGTTCTCGACGCGCGGGGCGTGCGGGTCATAGCGACAGACGCCGCGGTCCGTGCCGAACCAGACCACCTCTTCGCGGTCAACGAAGACGGCGTAGACGTGGTCGGAGCGTAGGCCCCCGGCCGTTCCCTCGAACGTGAACCGCTCGATGAGGCGCGCGTTGTTGCCGTAATGAAAAGCGCCGCGACCGTCCGTGCCGACCCACATGTCGTCGTGCGCGCCCGCGCGAAGCGCAGCCACCAGGCCCAGCCCTGTGCCAATCTTCTGCGGGCGCAAAGGGTCCCCCGCCTCGTAAAGGCCGCTCTCTTCCGCCTTGGCCTTCGCGCCGTACCAGAGGCGTCCGCGCCCGTCCGTCTCTATGCTCTCGACGAAGAAGGGGCGCGGAGTGCTGCGTATCTCGCTGACCGAGTTGGCGTCAATCGAGATCACCCCGCGGCTGCGCGTGCCGACGTAGAGTCGGTCGTCCTTCAAGGCCAGGCTGGTCAGGTTGAGCGGCCCCGGCCGCTCGAAGTCCGCGCTCTCCAGGGGCTTTCCGGGAATGGTCTTAATGGAGAGTGAGTCGTCGGCATTCGCGCGGCAGTCGAAGATGACGCCCTCCTCCGAAGCCAGGATGGCTCGCCCGCGCTCGGGCGTGATGATGCTCGTGATGACTTTGCCCGCCGTCTCGTCAATGAAGCGGAACTGCCCGCCCACCAGGCGCGTTGCGCCGGACTCGGTCCCGACCCAGAGCACGCCGTCATAGTCCAGCTTGAGCGCCAGCACGCGCTTTGCGCTGAGGCTCTCGGCCGCGATTGCCTGCGTGCGCCGCCCGTCATATTTCGCCAGCCCGCCGTCGGTCCCGAACCACATTGCGCCGTCCGCGTCCTGCGCAATCGCACGCACACGGTTCGACGGCAAGCCGTGAAAGAGTGTGACCGCGCCCCACTGATGAAGGCTGGAGGGCGGCGTCGGCATGGGCGTGGGAGACGGGGTGGGGGTTGGCGTGCGCGTCGGCGTCGAAGCAGGTGACGGCGATTTCGCCGGGTTGGGCGTTTGCGTTTGATTCGCGTTCTGCGCCGAGAAGGCGGGCGGGAGCAGGGCGACGGCGGAAAGGAGCAGGCAGAAGACTGCGAGCGCAAAGCACTCGGCCAACCGTCTCCTTTGCGGTTTCGCGTCTTTCGCCATCATTCCTGGTGATCTTTTTTCCGGACGCAGTTCTCGCAGGAGATTTACATCCACGAGATTCGCTGGGCCGCCGGATTTCTGACAGCCTGGCACAGCCTCAATGTTTCCTGCCTTCGGACTTCTGCTCCTCTGCGTAGCGCTTGCGGTCGCGCTCGATCCACCCTTCGAGGTCGTGGGCGGCGGTCTCCAACTCGTCCGAGTTGAGCAGGCCGCGGCGTAGCGCCTCGAAGAAGGCGCGCGTGCGCACGTTGTAGGCCAGCTTGTCGTAGGACTCGTTGGGCGTGCCTTCGGGCATCGAGACGAAGAGCTTTTCGTAGAGCGTGGCGAGCCGGCTCTCGACCCCGCGCAAAGAGAGGCTGCACTTGCGTGCGATGGCCCAATTCGACAGCCCGAGCGCCAGGTAATAGAGGGCTTCGGCCTCGAACTCCGTCAGGAGCGGGCGCTTGAATGAATCCTTGAAGGCCGGGTCAATCATGTCCGCGCCGTCTTCGAGGACGGCGGCGACGAAACGCAGGAAGCGCGATTCGGGATTGTTCTTGTGGATGAAGCCGTAGGCGGGCGGCGGCTGCACGGACTTGATGATCTTGCGAATCTCGTTGATGTAAATCTCATGCGGGAACTGCGTCCAGAAGATGATGCGCGCCGCCGGGTAATCTTTCCAGATGGCGCGCGCAGCCTTCACGCCCGAGAGCTTGGGCATCTGTATGTCCAGCACGCAGAGGCCGGGGCGGTGCTTGAGGGCCAGCTCAATCGTCTGCTCGCCGTCGCCGGCCTCTATCACGGGAGCGTGAGAAGCGAACTCGCGCTCCAGAATCTCGCGCAGGTAACGGCGCTGCGCCACGTTGTCTTCGGCAATCAATATGGACATGCTCATATTGTAGAACTTCACCGTGAAGATGTCAGCGTGAGTCTAGGCCGAGCGACGGCCACAGGTAAATGTGGACACCCACAGTTGACAGGCGTGCTCGCGACGTGGCTAGCTTCTCGCTCGGGATGCCTTCGATTTTCACTCACGCCGTGGCGGCGTTGGCGCTGGGCAAAGCGACCGCGAATGAGCGCCTGCCCGGAAGGTTCTGGGTGCTCGCGGCGCTCTGCGCCGTCCTGCCGGACGCGGACGTCATCAGCTTCGCCTACGGCGCGCAGCGCGGCTCTATGCTCGGCCACCGGGGGATTACACACTCGCTCACCTTCGCGCTCGTCCTGGCGCTCCTGATCGTCTGGCTCGCTTTCAGGAAAACTCCCGCGTTCTCGAAAAAATGGTGGGCGCTCCTACTTTTCTTCTTCGCGGCGACGGCCTCGCACGGGGCGCTGGACGCCTTGACGGACGGCGGCTCCGGCGTAGCCTTCTTCGCACCCTTCGACGCAACCCGCTACTTCTTCCCGTGGAGGCCCATCGAAGTCTCGCCGATCGGGATGAGGTTTTTTAGCGAGCGCGGGCTGGAGGTCATAGCAAGCGAGATCGTCTGGGTGTGGATTCCAGCCGCCGTGCTCGTCCTGGCCGCTTGGCTCTATCGCAGGTTGCGGGCACCATCGAACTGAGCTAGAGTTTGCTCGCATTCACAAAAAAAACTTCCAGGACGGACGGCCAGCACATGATGAAACCCAAGCTCTCGTCCTTAATCGCACCCGGCCTGCTCGTGTCCCTGCTCGTCTCAAGCGCGATGGCGCAGACGCCGCAGGCGAGTTCCGCCGCCGCCCAACAATCGACAGCTTCGCCCGCGCCTCCGCCGCGCGACGAACGTCTCTGGCGCGAGGCCCTCAAGATTCATCGCAAGGCGATTGTCGTGGACACGCACAACGACATCACCACCATGATGATTGATGAGGGGTACGACCTGGGCACATCCTCTATCGGCAAATACCACACGGACCTCGCGCGCATGAAAGAGGGCGGGCTGACGGCAGAGTTCTTCTCCATCTACGTGGACCGAAAGTACGCGACCGGGGGCGGCTCGGCTCGGCGCGCCCTGGATCAGATTGATCTGGTTTACCGCGCGGCTGAGCGCTATCCCGACAAATTGATGATGGCAACCTCTGTCGCGGACATACGTCGCGCGAAGAAGGCGGGCAAGGTGGCCGCCCTGATGGGCATAGAGGGCGGGCACGCGATTGAAAATTCATTAATGGCCCTGCGCGACTTTTACCGGCTGGGTGTGCGCTACATGACCCTGACGCACAACAACACGAATGATTGGGCGGACGCGTGCTGCGACAAGGCGCGGCACCAGGGACTCTCAGACTACGGACGCGAGGTCGTCAAGGAGATGAATCGCCTCGGCATGCTCGTAGACATCTCGCACGTCTCGGACGAGACGATGAGCGACGTGCTGGACGTTTCGACCGCGCCCGTCATCGCCTCGCACTCTTCGGCGCGTGCGCTCAACAATCACCCGCGCAACATCCCGGACGAACTCCTGCGCCGCATCGCCAAAAATGGCGGCGTCGTCATGGTCAATTTCTACCCGGTCTTCATAGACCAGAAAGCTCTGGACGCTAACAAGGAGCGCAACGAGCGCCTGAAGCCGCAGTTGGACGCGCTGGACGAGCAGTACAAGAATGACCCTGTGCGCCTCGCCGCAGAGAGGCAGAAGGTCCTTGACGCCAACCCGCTGCCCGCCACGCCGCTCTCCGTGCTGATAGATCACATAGATCATATAGCGAAGGTGGCGGGCGTTGACCACGTCGGCATCGGGTCGGATTTCGACGGGGTGCCGAGTTTGCCGGTCGGGATCGAAGACATCTCGAAGCTCCCGGTCATCACCTACGAGTTGCTGCGGCGCGGCTACAAGGAGAAAGATATTCAAAAAATCCTGGGCGGGAATTTCCTGCGCGCCTTTGAGGGAGCCGAAAAAGTCGCGCGCTCAATGAGCCGCAACATCAGCGGCGAGGGAAGCCAGCGCAGCCTGAATCCCGCGCAGAAATAGTTTGGGTGAAAACAGAAAGGCGCGCGGCAAAGACGTTCAGTCAATCGCCGCGCGCTTAAGTTTTCAGAAGTTAAAGAAAAGTCGCTCAAGTTGCGACTTACGTTTTCAGGCTAAGGCTATTGACCG
>DATEMM010000193.1:0-14956 GCA_035275605.1 Pyrinomonadaceae bacterium | reverse complement strand
CTTCGCCGCCACGCCTGAGCTGCCGCCCGTCCCGGAGCGGCCGCATCGCAGAGACGAGCCGGAGCCGCCGGGCGCTGCACAGTCCGCGTCCACGGAGCCGCAAGCATCAACCTCCAGCCCCCAGCCCTCACCGAAATCGTAATTTCTTGATAGCGCGCAAGCAGGGATTCATAGTATCTTATCTGGCTCGCTCTTGAACGGTCGAGTTGTTCTTCGACCCAGTGCCGCCGTCCCCCGGAAAGTATTGGGCCGGACGCGCGCGAATCACTCCACCGCAATCCGAGCAATCATCCTTAATAGATATGGATACGGACACCTAAATGGCCTTTAAATCTATCTTTAGTCTCTTTTCCAGCGATCTGGCGATTGATCTTGGCACAGCCAACACTCTGGTCTTCGCCAAGGGTCGGGGCATAGTCGTCTCCGAGCCTTCCATCGTCGCCATCAACAAAATCACCAACGCGGTCGAGGCCGTGGGCCGCGACGCCAAGGAGATGCTGGGCCGGACTCCCGGCAACATCGTCGCCATCCGCCCGATGAAGGACGGCGTCATCGCCAATTTCGAGGTGACGGAGAAGATGCTCCAGCACTTCATACGCAAGGCCCACAACGGGAAGACGTGGGTCTCGCCCAGGGTCGTCATCGGCATTCCCAGTGAGATTACGCAGGTCGAGCGCCGCGCCGTCGAAGACTCCGCCTACCGCGCCAAAGCAAGTGAGGTCTACCTGGTCGAAGAGGCGATGGCGGCGGCCATCGGCGCGGGCCTCCCCATCACAGAGCCGCACGGTAACATGGTCGTGGACATCGGCGGCGGGACCACGGACATCGCCGTCATCTCGCTTTCGGGTATCGTCTACTCGCGGGCCGTGCGCGTGGCCGGCAACGAGATGGACGAGGCCATCACGCAGTACATCAAGCGCAAGTACAACCTGCTCATCGGCGAGCGCACGGCCGAGCAGATCAAGATTGAGCTGGGCTCGGCCTGCGAGCTGGACGAGCCGCTCTCGATGGAGGTGCGCGGGCGTAACTTAATCGAAGGCATCCCGAAAACCATCACCATCACGGACGCGGAGATACGCGAGGCGCTGGCCGATTCGGTCTCGACTATCGTCAACGCCGTGCGCGTCGCCCTGGAGCGCACGCCCCCTGAGCTTTCGGCGGACATCGTCGAGCGCGGGATTGTGCTGACGGGCGGAGGCGCGCTGCTCAAGAATCTGGACAAGCGCCTCTCGATAGAGACCGGCCTGCCCGTCTCCCTGGCCGAGGACCCGCTCTCGTCGGTCGTGCTCGGCACGGGCAAGATGCTCTCCGACTTCAACCTCCTGAAGCGCGTCAAGTGGGACAACACGCTGACGAGCGGAACGTAAGAATAGTGGTCAGTGGTCGGTGGCCGGTGATCAGTTAAAAACTGATTCCTACTGACCACCGGCCACTGGCCACTGGCCACTGATTATGGCTGTTGCGAGATCACAGAAAGAGATCAGGCAGCGCGCCCCCTGGTGGCTGGTGGGGCTGCTCGTCTTTAATCTGGGGCTGGCGGCGTATGACGCACGCGACGCTGTGACGAAGCAGCGCGTGATACGCGTCTGGGTGCAGTCGCTTCTCTCGCCGTTCCAGCGGGCGACGTCTGGCGTGGGCAACGCCGGTTCAGGCTTCTTCCAGTCCCTGTCGAATCTTCGCAACGCGGCCGCCGAAAATGCGCAGCTTAAACAGCTCCTTGAGCAGAAGGACATGGAGCTTAACCGGCTTCGCGCCGAGCATGACGAGAACGTCAGGCTTCGCTCCATGCTCGACTTCAAGGAAAAGAGCGAGTACCAGATGGTGGCGGCCAGCGTCATCGCGCGCGATCCTTCGCTCTGGTTCGACACCATTACGATTAACCGCGGGACGAGTAGCGGCATCGAGCTGAACATGCCGGTCGTGACGCCGGGCGGCATCGTCGGGCGCATCATCGGGGTCGGCCCCTGGTCGGCGCAGGTCATGCTGATTACGGACGAGCGCGCGGCGGCCGGGGCGGTCGTCGGGCAGCTCGGCCAATCCAACGCGCTCGGCTCCGTGCGCGGGCTCGGCGAGAACGGGCTCCTGGAGATGCGCTACGTCTCCGGCCTTGAGGACGTCAACCCAGGCAACTACGTAGTAACCACAGGACAGGACGGTATCTACCCACCTGGCCTGAACGTCGGTGAGGTGGTAGAAGTCAAGAAGGGGTCGGCCGCCGTGGCGCACGTCATACACATCAAGCCAGGGGCGCGCCTCAACGCGCTCGGCGAAGTGGCCGTGCTGCTCTACCATCCCCCGCAAGCGCCCCCACCCGAACAGACTTTGCCGAATGTGGAGAAAAAGAAGTAGTCAGTGGTCGGTTGTCAGTGGTCAGTAAAAAGCATTTGTCTTTAACTGACCACCGACCGCCGACCACTGACCACTGTCTGTCATGCGTCAACTGAAAATCGCGCTGGTGCTGGCTGTGGCGGTCGTCTTGCAATCGACCCTGCGCGTCAACTGGGATTTATTTAAGTACGTAGACCTGCCGCTGATTGTGGTAGTCTATATTGCGTTGCAGCGCGACGCCATGCAGGCGTTGTTCGTCGGCGTGGTGGCCGGGCTGGCGACGGATGTTTTAAGCGGCGGGCTGCTCGGCGTGGGCGGCTTTTCCAGGACCCTGGTGGCCTTCATAGTGGTCAGCCTGGCGACGCGCGTCATGCTCGACAACCCGCTGGCTCGAATCCCCGTCTTAGCAGGGGCGTCACTGGTAGACGATGCCGTCTACGTCCTCCTCCATCGAATGCTCGGCCAG
This sequence comes from Pyrinomonadaceae bacterium, assembly GCA_035275605.1. Taxonomy (GTDB): domain Bacteria; phylum Acidobacteriota; class Blastocatellia; order Pyrinomonadales; family Pyrinomonadaceae; genus QHXM01. The sequence goes on along the minus strand of DATEMM010000193.1, from coordinate 12,162 downwards.
CCCTCGAACATAAGATTCGTCGAGCAGGCCTCTTTCAAACTGATCGGGACAACAGTGGCCGGGACCATTATCCTTTACCTGCTCGACCAGATGTTCAGCGAGCGCGCGCGCCAGCGCCGCCAACTGGCCTTTCGCCGCCGAGTCGCGCGGCGCGGCATCGTCAAATTGGGCCGAAAGAGATAGTTTTCAGTTTTGAGTTTTCAGTTTTCAGATAGAGGCAAGCGGCTTCTGCTGAAAACTGAAAACTCAAAACTGAAAACTGAGAATTGAGAGATGAAATTCGAGGACGATTCACAGAATTTGCGCGTGCGGCTGCGCGTCATCCAGATTCTCGTCATCTTGATGATTACGGCGCTGGGGGTGCGTCTCTATTATTTGCAGGTCGTGAAGGGGCCCTACTACGCCGAGCGCGCCGAGAACCAGCGTGTCCGGCTGCTCCCCATCCCGGCCCCGCGCGGCGTCATCCTCGACCGCGCCAACAAGCCGCTCGTCGATTCGCGTCCCATCTATAACGTCATCCTCTCGCGCGAGGACATCAAGGGCAAGGAGTTCTCGACGCTCATCAGACCCTACGCCGACGGGCTCAAGGTCGAGGCCGAAGACCTGGCCCTGCGCTTCGAGCAGCTCAAGTCGCAGCCCGCCTTCGAGTCCTTCACCATCAAGGAGAACGCCACACAGGCAGACATCGCCTGGGTCGAAGGCCACACCCTGGAATTCCCTGAGCTGCGCGTCGAGTTGCAGCCGCAGCGCCGCTACCCGGAAAACGGAAAGCTCGCTCACGTCCTCGGCTACGTCGGCGAGATCAGCCCTGAGCAGTTGGAGCTGGCGCAGTACAAGGAGAAGGGCTACAAGCCCGGCGACATCGTCGGCAAAGAAGGGCTGGAGAAGGTCTACGACGATTACCTGCGCGGGCGCGACGGCTACCGCAAGGTGATCGTGGACAGCCGCGGCCACATACAGGACGAGGTCGAGCGCGTCGAGCCGCAGCCGGGGCAGGATTTGGTGACGACGATTGATTCGGAATTGCAGGACACGGCCGAGGAGCAGTTGCGTAACTCCGTCACCAAGCGGGGCGTCATCGTCGTCATGGACCCGAACAGCGGCGAGATTCTGGCGCTGGCCTCCTACCCGACCTATGACCCGAACCTCTTCTCGCAGCGCATCACTTCAAAAGAGGGGCGCGCCGAATACGCAGCCTTGAAGTCCGACCCGCAGACGCCGCTCCTGAACCGTGCGATTCAGGGCCGCTATCCTCCTGGCTCGACCTGGAAGATTCCGATGGCCGTGGCCGGGCTCCAACAGGACGCGATTACGATTGACCATTCGAACCTGCTCTGCGGCGGCGGCATCACCATCGGCAACAAGTTCACGCGCTGCATGGGCAACCACGGCACGCCCGAGCTGCGCTACGCCATCACGCACTCGTGCGACGGCTACTTCTACCGGCTCGGCCTGAAGATGGGGATAGACGGCATCGTCCAGATGGTTGACGAGTTCGACCTCAACAAGCGCACCGGCATAGACCTCCCGCACGAACTCGTCAGTTGGACGCCCTCGCGCGAGTTCAAGGCGCGCATGCAGCCCAAAGACCCGGAGTGGAGAGACATTGACACGGTCTATGCCTCGTTCGGGCAGGTTTATGACATCGTCACGCCGATAGCTATGCTGCGCACGGTCGCGGGCGTCGCCACCGGGGGCAAACTCTACGTCCCGCATCTCTTCAAAGAAGCGAAGGCGATAAGCACTCCCGACGCCCTGGACTACCGCCCGGCGCGCACCTTCGACCGCCCCGACCCGAAGATCATCCCGATTCCTGAGGATCAGCACCACGTGGTCGTGGAAGGCATGTGGGGCGTGGTCAACAACGGGGGCACGGGCGCGCGCATCAAGATGGCCGGCTTTGACATCGCCGGCAAGACCGGCACGGCGCAGGTCGTCGGCCTCGGCAAAGATGTCGGCGCGAACAAAGACCACGCGTGGTTCGTCTCGTTCGCGCCCGCCTACCAGCCCGAAATCGCCGTCATCGCTTTGATTGAAAACGTCGGCTTCGGCGGCACGCACGCGGCCCCGGCCGTGCGCGCCATCTACGACACCTACTACCGCAAGACCCGCCACGAAGAACCGCCCGGGTCGCAATTAGCCAAGCAACAGAAGAAGACGGACTCCTCATCAGCGCCGGGCGGCGCGACACAGTTGACGGCACACAGGCAGTAAAAACAGGGCGATGGTAGCAATCCTCGAAAAACGCAGCTTAAGGGATTTCGACTGGCCGCTGGCGCTGCTGGCGCTGATGATCGTCGTCTTCGGGACGTGGCAGATTCACAACGCGCAGCCGACCGAGAGCTACTGGCAGAAGCAACTGCTCGGTCTCGGCGTGGCGATTGTAGCGATGATCGCCGTCGCGTTCACGGACTATCGCAAGCTCATACATCTAGCGCCCGCCTTCTACCTCTTCGGCCTCTTCCTGCTAGGCATCGTCCTCATCCCGGGCATCGGGATGAGGATTAACGGGCAACAGTGCTGGATTAAGCTGCCCGTGTTCGGACAGTTCCAGCCCTCGGAGTTCGTCAAGATACCGACCGTGATGATGCTGGCGCGCTATTTTGGCCGCCCGCGCCACGGCACGCTGACGATCAAGGAAACGCTGATTGGCCTGCTGATTCTGGCCCTGCCGGTCGGGCTCATTCTGTTAGAGCCGGACATGGGGCAGGCCCTGACCTACCTGCCGCTCCTGGCGGTCGTGCTTTTCCTTTCGTCCATACGGATGTGGATCGTGATCTCGGCCATCGTGCTGATGATGGTCGTCGCGCCCGCCGCCTACTTCGTAGGGATTAAGACGGGGGCGCTCAGCGGCTACAAGCTGGAGCGCATCAACGTCATCCTGGACCCGGAGAACGCAGACAAGCGCGGGTTCGGTTATCACACCTGGCAGTCCATCGTGACGGTTGGCAAGGGAGGCTTGACTGGCACAGGCGCTTCCACCGAATACTCGCAGAGCCGTCTGAAGTTTCTGCCGGAGCCCCACTCGGATTTCATCTTCGCCGTGACGGCGGAGACGACCGGCTTCCTCGGCTGCATCCTACTGTTGATGGCCTACGCCTTGCTGCTCTCCAGGTTGATTACCGGGGCGCGGCGTGCGCCTGACCGGACGGGCATGCTCGTCATCATGGCAATCGTCGGGGGCCTGGCCTTCCAGCTCTTCGTCAACATAGGGATGGCGCTCGGCATCCTGCCGGTCATCGGCGTGCCGCTGCCGCTCATGAGCGCAGGGCTCTCGTCCATCCTCGCCACCTTCATGGCCATAGGCTTCGCCATCAGCGTGCAGTTGCGCCGCTTCGTCAATTAACCGCGCCGAAAGAATATCAGCAACCGCATCTTGTGCCAGCGCGCGCCGGAAGCTTAGAGCCAGCTCCGCCCCGGAATTAATATCAAAAATCGCCAGGACGCGAGCGCGCCTCTTTGCCTATACTCCTGCACGAAGGATACAAAACCAGTCGCCGGAGGAGATCAGGAATGCGCAAAGTAAAATATTTCGTCGCCAACAGTCTGGACGGATTTATAGCCCGCGAAGACGGCTCCGTTGACTGGCTGTTCATGGACGGCACGGACTACGGCATGAGCGAGTTTTTCAGGTCGATTGACACGGTCCTCCTGGGGCGAAAGACTTACGAATTTGCCCTCAGCCACAGCCCGAAGCCGAAGGGCAAAGGGAGGAAGGCTAAAGGCGGCGCTTCGTTCGGAGGCGGCATGAGAAGCTACGTCTTCTCGCGCACGCTCAAGGCCGCAGAGGGTGAGGAGGTAAACATCATCTCGGAAAACGCCGGGGAGTTTGTCCGAAGATTGAAGGTCGAAGAGGGCAAAGACATCTGGCTGATGGGCGGCGGAGAGTTGGCCGGAAGCTTATTTGCCGAAAATGTAGTTGACGAAATCAACCTCAACATACACCCGGTTCTGCTCGGCTCAGGCATAGAGCTCTTTCCGGAGATCGGCAAACAACTTGATCTGGAGCTAATTGAGTGTAAACCTTATCCGAACGGCTGCGTACAAGTTACTTACCGCGTGAAAAATCGCAGCGGCGACGTGCCTTAAAACCATCGCGGCGGCAGTTAGTCTGATGATTCTGCGAAGATGAGAAAACTCCTAGAGGATACGGCCCAACGCGCCATCTCGTACCTGGAAACGCTCGGAGAAAGAGGCGTCGCCCCGACGCCCGAGGCCATTGCTCGACTCTCAGAGCTTGCAGAGCCCCTGGCCGAAGAGCCGACTGTGCCAGAGCGCGTCCTGGAATTACTGGACGAGGTCTGCTCGCCGGCCACGATGGCGATGGCCGGCCCGCGCTATTTCGGCCTCGTCATCGGCGGCTCGCTTCCCGTCACGGTGGCCGCCAACTGGCTCGCCGGAGCCTGGGACCAGAACACAGGACTCTACGCCCCGACGCCGGCCACGTCCAGGCTCGAAGAGATAGCGCTCGGCTGGCTGCTGGACATCTTCCAACTGCCGCCGGAGTGCGGGGGCGCATTCGTCACCGGGGCGACGATGGCGAACTTTTCGGCGCTGGCCGCCGCGCGCCACGCCCTGCTGGAGCGGGCCGGCTGGAACGTGGAGGCCGAAGGGTTATTCGGCGCGCCCAGGATAACGGTGATCGTCGGTGAGGAGGCGCACCCGACGCTCTTCAAGTCGCTGGGGCTTCTTGGGCTCGGTCGCAACAGGGTCGTCAAGGTGCCGGTCGATTCGCAGGGCAGGATGCGCGCCGACTCGCTGCCGGATATGTCCGGCCCAACCGTCATCTGCGTGCAGGCGGGCAACGTCAACACAGGGTCCTTCGACCCGCTGCCGGAAATCTGCGCCCGCGCCCGCGAGGCAGGTGCATGGGTGCACGTTGACGGAGCCTTCGGCCTCTGGGCCGCGACTGCGCCCACGACTGCGCACCTCACGAAAGGATTGGCCCAGGCCGATTCGTGGGCGACGGACTTTCACAAGTGGCTGAACGTCCCTTACGACAGCGGCATCGCCATCGTCCACGACATGCAGGCGCTACGCGCGGCCATGGCTATCACGGCCGAATACCTGCCGACCACCAGTACGTTTCGCAACCCTTCGGACTTCGCGCCCGAGTTGTCGCGCCGCGCGCGCGGCGTGGAAGTCTGGGCCGCGCTCCGCTCTCTGGGCCGAACGGGTGTCGCGGAGCTGATCGAGCGTACCTGCCGCCACGCCAGGCGCTTTGCCGAAGGACTCCGGGCCGCCGGATACGAAGTGCTCAACGACGTGGTCCTCAACCAAGTGCTGGTGTCGTTCGGGGACGCGGACGTGACCTCGCGCGTCATCTCAGGTTTACAGGCGGACGGAACCTGCTGGTGCGGTGGCACAGTCTGGCAGGGGCACACGGCCATGCGAATCAGCGTCTCGTCCTGGGCCACGACCGAGGCGGACGTCGAGCGCAGCCTGGAAGCTATGATCCGCATAGCACGAAGGCAGAGCCAGTAGAAATTCATTTATTCCCGGCGGGTGGTGCTTCGATTCGAGGAAGATTCAAACAGGGATGGACAGGATGAACAGGATAAAGAAATATTGGGGATTCCAGATTTGAGATTTGAAATTTGAGATTTCAAATCTGAGATTCTTACTTCTTATCTTGTCTATCCTGCCCATCCCTGTTAATTACTTCTTCAGCGTTAGACAACAATCCTCTTTTACGGAAGCGAGCTTAGACGATGCCGAATTTATTGAATACCAGACCGGACCCCTCGGAGTACGTCTCCTATTACGGCAAGTACATCGCACTCGTGCCGGAAGGCGACATCCTCGTCTCTTTAAGCGGGCAGATGAAAGAGACGCTCGCCCTGCTCAAGGAGATTCCGGAGGAGCGTGCGGGCCACCGCTACGCGCCGGACAAGTGGAGCATCAAGGAAGTCATAGGCCACCTGATAGACACCGAGCGCGTCTTCGCCTACAGGGCCATGCGCTTCGGGCGTGGCGACGAAACGCCCCTCCCTGGCTTTGACCAGGACGAGTATATCCGCAACGCCTCTTTTGACAGCCAACAGCTCAGCGACCTGGCCGCCGAGTTCGAGCACGTCCGGCTGGCCAACATCCTTCTCTTCCGGCACCTGAAGGACGAGGCCTGGGGGCACAGGGGCGCTGCCAACGATAGCCCAGTCAGCGTGCGCGCCCTGGCCTACATCATCGCCGGGCACGAGCTGCACCACCGGGAGATAATTCGCAGCAAGTATCTGCAAAACGGCGCATGAACTTCTTCAGCTCCAGGTCGGCTGCCGCAAGATACCCGAAAGGGCGTCCCTACTTTCACCCGCTGGTCATAGAGCGCATCCGCCAGTTCCTTTCACTGGCACAGCCAGTGGCCCGCGCCGTTGACGTGGGCTGCGGCACAGGGTTGTCCGCCCTGGCCCTGAAAGGACTCGCGCGCGAGGTCGTCGGGGTGGACTCATCTGCGGAGATGCTGGCGCTGGCCCAAATAGATTCGTCCGTCAGATACGCGGTCGCAGACGCCCTACAGCTTCCTTTCCGCGAAGACGAGTTCGATTTGATGACTCTCTCGTCAGCCTTCCACTGGCTGGACCGAAGCAAGTTTCTCAGAGAAGCGGGCAGAGTGCTGCGCGCAAGAGGCTGGCTCGTCGTCTACGACAACTACTTTGCGGGCCGGATGGAAGAGAATGACGCGTTTGAGAATTGGTATCGCGAAAGCTATCTCAAGGTGTACCCGCCGCCGGGGAGGTCGAAGCTGTTTTTCTCGGAAGAGAGTTCGGGCAATGAGGGCTTTAATCTTACCGGGCAGGAGCAGTATCAAAACAGGGTCAGCTTTTCAATCACCGGCTTGGTCGATTACCTGACGACTCAGAGCAACGTCATCGCGGCCGTTGAGGTCGGCGGCGACGAAGAGGTTGACAGGGCCAGGCTCTGGCTCAGCGAAAACCTCAAGCCCTTATATGGAGAGATGTCAGAGGCCACTTTTCCCTTCCGCGGCCCCATCTGGTACCTGCAAAATATCTCTTAATCGGCAATCAGGACCGTCAACTCGCGCAGCGGTGCGGACTCCTTCGCATCTACGTCCGCAGACTGCTCGCGGTTGACGTGGCTGTAGAGGATGTCGCGCTGCTGCGGATGAAAACCGGCCTCGCGGATCAGGTAGCGCAGCATACGTTCGTCCGCGAAGTTGTGCGCGCCCGCTGCCGAGACGACGTTCTCCTCAATCATGATGGAGCCCATGTCGTCCGCCCCGAAGCGGAGCGCAACCTGCCCGAGCTTGAGTCCCTGCGTCAGCCAGGACGACTGAAAGTGCTCCACGTTGTCCAGGAAAAGACGCGAGACCGAGAGCATCTTCAGGTAATCAATGCCGGTCGGCTCCTCCTTGATGCGGCGTCCCAGGGCCGTGTTCTCGCGCTGGAACGTCCAAGGGATGAAGGCCGTGAAGCCTCCCGTCTCGTCCTGTAGGTCGCGTATGCGTTGCAGGTGCCGCACGCGATGAATGACGGAGTCTCCGATGCCGAACATCATGGTCGCGGTCGAGCGCAGGCCCACCCTGTGCGCGGCGCGCATCACGCCGAGCCACTCGTCCGTGGTGCATTTCGTGGAGACGCGCTTGCGCACCTCATCGTCCAGAATCTCGCCGCCGCCGCCGGGCAGACTGTAGAGCCCAGCCTCTTTAAGCCGCGCCATGATGGTCTCGTAGGAGAGGCCGGAGATGAGATGTATGTTGTGAATCTCTGGCGGCGAAAAGCAGTGAAGCTGAAAGTCAGGGTATTCGGCGTGGAGCGTGCGCAGGAGCTCTTCGTACCAATCGATTCCGAAATCCGGGTGCAGCCCCCCCTGCATCAAAACGCCCGTGCCGCCGAGCGCGATGGTCTCATCTATCTTCTGGCGAATCTCGTCCAGCGTGCGGACGTAAGTCTCCGCGTGTCCGGGCCGGCGGTAGAAAGCGCAGAAGGTGCAGACCACGTTGCAGACGTTCGTGTAGTTGATGTTGCGATCAATGATGTAGGTGACGACGCCCGAGGGGTGCCAGCGCTTACGAATCTCGTCAGCGGCCAGGCCGATGCGGACGAAATCGTCCGACTCCAGGAGAATCGTGCAATCGTCTGCAGTCAGGCGCTCGCCGCCGAGAGCGCGGTCAAGAATGGGCTGGATGTCGATTGTTAAGCTCATAAGCTGTCAGCAGCTATTATAAACCAACTGGAGGGATTTCGATGAGCCGCGCCGCCTCTCACAGAACCTGTGCCAGCCTGCCATCTAGGCCGATGCCGCCTGCTCTGAGGCGACCGGAAGATGGATGGTGAAGGTCGTGCCCTCACCGGGCGCGCTCCTGACCTCTATGTCGCCGCCGTGCCGCCGCAGGATGGCGTAGCAGGTGGCGAGCCCGAGCCCGGTCCCCCTCTCGCCCTTGGTGGTAAAGAGCGGGCGAAAGAGTTTCTCTTTCACGTCTAGACTCATGCCTGTGCCGGTATCGCTGACCTCTACCACGTTGCGCCCAGCAATCGCGCGCGTCCGCGCCGTAATCCACCCCTCGCCCTCGATGGCGTCCACGGCGTTGCGCAAAAGATTGACGAAGACCTCGCGCAACTCAGAGGCGCTCGCCAGCACAGGCGACAGGTCGTGTGCCAGTTCCGTCTTGAAGTGTACGCGCGCGCCGCGCTCGTCCTGCGAGGCCCTGGCGTAGTCTTCCGTGAACGCGATGGAGTCCTTCACCAGCTCGTTCAAACGGACGGGGACCATCGCGGCGGGGGTTTCGGGGTAGTGGCGCGCGCTCTCGCGTATTCGCTTGATGACCTGCTCGCCGTCCTCGCTCGCCTTCAGAATCTTCTCGGCGCGTTGGCGCGCGTAGGCGTCGTCCTTGAGGTGGAGCACGAGCAGCTCGGCGTTGCCGCGAATCACCGTCAGCAGGTTGTTGAAGTTGTGCGCCACGCCGGCGGCCACTTCGCCAACTTCCTGTAGGCGCGCGCCGCGCAGCAGGTGCTCGCGCAGCACATCCTTCTCCGTCACGTCGCTGACGGCGATGAGGCACAGGTTCGAGCCTTCCTTCTGGAAACTGGTCAGCGTAATCTCTACGTCGCGCGGGCGACCTGGGAAAGGAAAGTGGAAATGAAAATCCGCGACCAGCCCGGCCCTGTGCATCGTCTCCCGAAAACGCCCGTAGAACTCCTGCACCTGCGTGCAGGGGGCGACCTCCGAGAAGAAATTTTTGCCCAACACGTCCTCGCGGCTGCGATTGGCGATCTGCTCTTCGCGCGCGTTGTAGTAAAGGATTTTGCCCTCCTCGTCAACCACTATGATGCCGTAGGGCAAGAGGTCGAGCGTGGCGAAATCTATCTCGGGAACGCTTTGCGAGGTCGGAAGATTTAGCTGCTCCATGACTGAAATTCCTGAACTTTCAGACGATCTACGAAATCATCTTCAGAGGCCGGGCGGCGGGAATGAGCCCGTGCTTGTGTGCCAGCTTGTAAAAGAGGCCGAGGCCGGCGCGCATCTCTTCGTCCAGCTCGAAAGAGATGTTTTCCAGCAGGTACGATCTGATCTCCGCGCTCGGCAAGTTGATCGCGTCTTCGTAGAGCGCGGCAATCTCCTCTAGGTGCGCCAGGCCCTCGTCGCGCGCGCCCGCGAAATCGACCCGGCGCACGCGTTCGAGCTCGCGCTCGCGCGCCATCCACATGGCGAAGACGAAGCCGAGGCCCGTCTTCTCGCGCCAGAGTTCGGCCAAATCATACACAACTACGCGCTCGCGCGAAAAGCTCATCCCAGGATCGCCGATAATCAGCGCCGCGTCCGCCTTCTCCAGCATCGAGGTGACGTTTGGTGGGGACGCGCTCCACTCCGGCTCCGTCCCCAGGAATTCGCGGAAGATGATTCGGACGAGGGCGGCGGAGGTGCGCGAGGAGACATCGAGCGCGACCGTGCGAACGTCCTTGAGATTATCGAAGTCGTCGCGCACGACGAGCACTACGCTCCTGACAGAGGCGCGCGAGCCTACGCAGACGTGCGGGACGACCATGAGTTCCGGGATGCGCTGATATTCGATGACCGGCACGAGCGCCGCCGCCACCTCCCCGCGCGCCAGCATGTCCGCACAGCGCGCAGGCGCGGTGTCCATGACCAGCTCGACCTCGCGCCGACGGGTTCCGTGCATAAAACTCCAGACGAGCGGCGCTGTGTTCAGATAGCTGGAAGCGGCGACGCGCGGCGCATCCTTAGTTTGACCCTCGTCATCAACTCTCATCTTCAAACCCTTCCACCACATCCTGCTCACAAGCTTCAGAAGATGCTAACGTACACGGATAAGACAAGGCAAAAGCTGGTAAACGGTAAATGGTCAATGGTCAATAGCAGATGACCTCCGTTCACGATTTAGGATTGGCCATTTACCATTTACCAGCTTTCCCATATATTAAGCGTGCTCATGCGAATCTATGATGTCAGCGTGCCAATCTCGGCGGCGACGCCCGTTTATCCGGGCGACCCCGGAGTAGAGATCAGGCAGTGGGCGGCAATCGCCGCGGGCGACGCGGCCAACGTCTCGCTGTTACACTTTGGCGCGCACACGGCAACGCACGTGGACGCCCCGGCCCACTTCATAGAGGGCGCGTCCAAAGTTGACGCCTTGCCGCTCGAAGCCCTGATTGGCCCAACTCGGGTCCTGGAAATTCCAAAGGACGTGGACGCGATTGTCGCAAATCACCTGACGATTGAACGCATAGAGGGCGCCTCGCGTGTGCTCTTTAAGACGCGCAACTCCGACTTCTGGTCAGATGCGGCAGGTAACTTTCGCCAGGACTTTACGTACATTGCGCCGGACGCCGCGCGCACACTCGTCGCGTCAGGCGTGCGCCTGGTCGGCATTGACTACCTATCCGTGGAAGCGTTCCGGCCCGAGCGCTACGAGACGCACGAGATACTGCTGGCGGGCGGAGTCGTCATAGTCGAGGGGCTGGATTTACGCGAAGTGCCGGCGGGCGATTACGAGTTGGTCTGCCTGCCGCTGAAAATAGCTGGCGGGACCGGCGACGGAGCACCCGCCCGGGCGATTCTCAGAACGCTGGAATGAAGTGAAATGAGACGAGAAGAGTTTGCCAGAGCGCGCCGGGAAATGGCGCGAGCCTCGATCCCCGAATTGATCGAGCTTTTATCCAGCCCTGAATTGCGGACACGTTTTCTGGCCGAAATGTGCCTGCGCGATGCGACCTCGACCTGACTCAATTTCCAGCCTGCGGCTCCGCAGGACGAACGCACAAGGGCCATCGAAGAATGGCGCGCATGGTGGCGCGCCCGCGGGTCAACTTTCAAAAGGCGCTGGCACATTTCGGAAGAGAGGCGAAGAAGCGTATGAGCAGTTTTGAACCCGACCGCTCCGTGCAGGAGTCAGCAGGCTACCGCGAGCGCGTCTACGAGATCGTGCGTCGGATTCCCCACGGGCGCGTCATGACCTACGGGCAGATCGCGGAGATTCTGGGCGAAGGCTACACGCCGCGCACGGTCGGCTTTGTCATGCACGCCGCGAACGAAGAGACGGCGCCCTGGCAGCGCGTCATTAACTCGCAGGGAGCCTGCTCGACGGGCCGCGTCATCCTGCCGCCGGATAAGCAGCAGCGCATGCTCGAAGCCGAGGGGGTGACGTTCGACGCGCGCGGGCGCTGCGACCTGGGGCGCTACCGCTGGACGCCCGAAGAAGTGGAGCAAGCCGAGAAGGAAACGGACGAATCACAGCCTAGTCTCTTCACGGACTAAGCTTTCACACACACGAGGAACAGCCTATGAACAACGCCCCTGCAAGCCGGCTGGCGCCTTACGAAATCAGCGCGCCGCGCTACTCAGTCTCACACCACATGGTCACGACGGCCTTTGAGCTACCGGGTTTTCGCGTCGCGCGGAATCTGGGAGTCGTGCGCGGCATCGTCGTCCGCTCGCGCAACCTCTTCGTCAACATCGGCGCGGCCTTCAAAAGCATGGTCGGCGGCAACATCACCGCCTGGTCGCAACTCTGCGAGCAGACGCGCTCGGACGCCTTCGACATCATGATCCAGCACGCGACAGAGCTGGGGGCCAACGCCATCATCGGCGCCCGCTACGACGCGACGGAAGTCTCCGGCGGCGTGACCGAAGTGCTCGCCTACGGCACGGCCGTCATCGTCGAACCCCTCGACGCCGGAGAGACCTACC
>DATEMM010000192.1:0-10382 GCA_035275605.1 Pyrinomonadaceae bacterium | reverse complement strand
TGAAAATCTTCTGGATTGGACAGAATCACATAAAAATATTGATGTCTCTGCCCGACATGTGATATTAAGTAGCGCACCTGGGTAATCTTCCTTGTTTCTTACATTCTCAAGAAATAAGCTGTTTGCCAAGCAGACCGGCATTTTTTGAATCAAAGTTGAAATTTGGCAGACTCGTGCGGAACTATAGTTTCTATAGTTCGTCGGCCTTGCCGTCTTCGCAAACTGAAATTCGAGCAGCCGCCGGAGGCTGTCTTGAGGCGCTTTTTTAATCAACTAGGCAGCGATTAATCTGCCTGATGCTGATGGATAAGAATGACTTAGCAACTAGGGCCATCCTGTCTTACCTGTTCCTTATGATCGACCGGCAACCCTTGGCTATATCCTCAGTTTAAATTCATTCACTCAGCAAAAGCGGCTGACCAATAGTAAGTCGGGCTCTCTGCTTCAGCCGCCACATCGATTTGGACCGTCCCTGCCACGTGTCCAAAATTTTTAACCGTCGATTCACCTATCAGAAAAACTCATTGTGTAAACGAAAACCCACGTTGACCGATTCAAGGGCGAGTTGTCCATCAAAGTTTCAGGCGGGGATTTTGCAGGCATAAAGAGATGCTTAGAGGAAAACATTTACCGCGTCCTGTCTTAATCTCACTTTGCGTCGTGTCTACCCTGCTCGGGCTGACGGCCTGCGTCCCCAAAGCCATTCGCCCGGCGACTAAACTGATGGTCAAGGTGGATGTCTCTCAGCAGGCCAACAATAACAATCCGGTGGCGCTCGACCTGGTTCTGGTGAAGGACAAAAAGCTGTTCCTGGAGCTAAAGAAAATCTCTGCCAGCGAATGGTTCGAGAAGCGTGGTCAATACAAGCTCGACTATCCGAAGGAGCTAGGACTCGGCACCGGAAGCTGGGAATGGGTTCCCGGCCAGGTCGTAAAAATTGATCCGATTACGTTCAAGGACAAGTTCACCGGCGGCCTTGTGTTCGCCAATTACTTTACGCCGGGAGCACATCGCGCCGTGATAGACCCGACTAAACCCGTGGTGATTACCTTAGGGCCGGATGATTTGGCCGTCACCATCGGAAAGTAGCCGGCCGCGTAGATGGTTCGTAGGGTCTGGAAGAAACAGGAAAAGAGTCTATGGTAATGGACGCCAACGAAATCCCCGATTCCATCCATTGGCACGAAGGATTGTTGCTCACTCCGCAGCATTTCCAGCAATTGTCTCTGCGCCAGGAAGCCCTCCTGCAATACAGCGCCTCCCTCCTCGCTCCATTTTCGTGGGGCATCCGTTATCTAAAGCTTGACGAGCCGAGCCTGTTCAGCGGCCTGGTCCTAATCAAACATGTCGAGGCCGTGATGCCAGACGGCCTGGTGGTTTCGCATCAGGAGGGCGATGACCTGCAAATAGACCTCAACAGCTCTGACGGAGCCAAGGACAAGCGGCTCAAGGTCTATCTGGCCGTCGCGCGGCAGGCGCGCCCCACGTCCAGGGGCGAGAACGCGCGTTACAGCTCGGTCGAGGGCGAGGCGGTCGTGGACGAATTCACCGGGGAAGGGAAGGTGCGAATGCTGCGCCTCGTCCCGCGTCTTCAATTAATGGTCTCGGACGCGCCGCCGAAGAAGGCTGTCAGCCTACCCTTGATTGAAGTCGAATACAAGGATGATGGCTTTGTCCAAACAGACTTCATCCCGCCGTTACTGACAGTGACTTTATCGCCGCAACTGGGCGCGCAATCCAGGCTCGGCATTGAGTGCGAAAAAATCGCTGACAAGGTGCGGAATAAAGCTCAGGACCTGGCCGGGTTGGCCGATGTTCAATCGCCTGGTGCCGCCCAGAGGCTCGACCTTGAAACAAAAAGTTGGATTCGCAACCTGACGGCATCTTTGCCGTATCTGGAAGCCATCCTCAATACTAAAGTCTCTCATCCCTACCCGGTTTTTCTGGCGCTCTGTTCGATGGCCGGACATCTCTCCGCGCTTGGCACAAAGCTTGTGCCGGACAAGCCTTTCTACAACCACAATGATTTGCAAGCCACGTTTCAGCCCGTCATCAAGTTTATCGAACAGGCGATTGATAAAGGACTCACTTCAACCTATCAGTCTTACCCGTTTACTTACACGGACGGAGTTTTCGAGCGCGAGTTCGAAGCCGCATGGAAACAGCGGCGTCTCATCCTCGGCCTCAGAGGGCAGCCCGGCGTCTCTGAAAACGACCTGATTAAATGGGGCGAGCAATGCTTGATCGGCTCAAAGCTTCATCTTCAATCGATGCGGGAGAAGCGTATCCTGGGCGCGAAGCGCATGCACATCAAAGGAGACGGAGACCTCGTTCCCTCCAGGGGAGTCGTTCTTTTCAGTCTCAAGGCGGACTCGGAGTTCATAGAGCCGAACGCGCTGCTGCAAATCTTCAATCCGGGCGAGTACGGCCACCGCGTGCGCCCGGCCGAAATTGTCTTGCACGTGAAGAATGACGCCGAAGCGGTCAGGCAGCAACCATAAAGGGCGCGCCATTCGTCATCTTTACATCAGTTTTCATGGGTGCGCTAAAGGGTTTGCACAGGGTTTACGACAAAGGCTGAAGTTACATGAGTGAATACGGCGATTCGTTCCTGCTGGGCCCGTTCCGAGAGTTTTATGCTGAGGTCATCAGCCTGAAGCAATTGGTCAGCGCGGGCGCGTGGGTTTCGCCCGCGACAGAGGCGAGCGCCCCCGCCACGCCGGACGACAAACTGGTCGAGGTCGGCACCTGGGTCTATTTTCCGGACGTTATCGCCGAGGCCGAAGCCGACGATGTCGCAACCATCACGGCTCAAACCTGGACAACGCAGGAGAGCACGACCGCTTTGACCAGGGTCGAGAATGTAGGGAAGGCCGCGGCGCTGGATGTCACTGGACAGTCGCAACCCTCGGACACCCTCCGACTAAGCACACATGTTTGGCAAAGGCTCGTCTCGCTCTTTAGACGGCAGGCGCTAGACGCCTGGAGATACGGTGGAACTTACGGCGCTGAGTTTTATAAAGAGGCGCAATACGTGATGGTCGCCCTGGCCGATGAAATCTTTCTCCTGCACACGGAATGGGAAGGGAAGAACGCCTGGCTCTCGAATCTGTTGGAATCTAGAATCTTTAATAAGCACGTCGCCGGCGAACTCTTCTTCGATAACCTGGACCGCATCCTGCGCGAGCAGAACCCGGTTTACAAAGATTTAGCGGCCGTTTACCTGATGGCGCTTTCTCTGGGCTTCAAAGGCAAATATTACAAAACAGATGATCGTGGGCAAATTGCTCGCTACCGCAGACAGCTCTTCACCTTCATCTGTCGCCGCGACCCTGCGCTCGATAATGAAGCCCGGCATATGTTCCCCGAAGCCTACTCCCGTAACGTGCGGGAAGAGAGCCAGAGAAAATTGGCGGACCCGCGTATATGGATTCTCTTGCTCTGCCTGGTCGTTATCGTCTACGTGGTGGCCACGCAGTTGCTCTGGTCGCAATTGACGCAGGATTTGAACACGGTCAACCAAAGTATTACTAGAGTAATTAACGACCTCAAAGGACAACCATAGCCGAAATAAACGTTAGTCATGCTTTCCCCCACCCGCATCTACATCCTCGCCGTCGTCGTCGTCCTGCTGCTTGTCGGCCTTATCTTTCTCTATCTCATCATCAGGAAAGCTCGCCGGAGCTCCGCACAGAAAGAGGCCGAAGCTGCCGCCGGTGAGGGCGGTGATGCGAGTAAAGCTCAGCCCAGCCAGTTAAGCCTGCATGGATCGAGCGTCTGGCTCAGGCTCTCCTTCAGAAGAGCCATGCGCCAGATACGCGCCTACGGCAAGGGCGCTCTCTACAGGATTCCCTGGTACATGATGGTCGGCGAGGCGCAATCCGGAAAGACCACGATTCTTAGCAGCACTGGGCTTGATCTTTTGACGGAAGAGCCGGATGAACAGAAGGCTGGCGTCAAACAAGGCATCAACTGGTTCTTCTTCGATCAGGGCATCGTGCTGGACGTGGCGGGGGATTTTGTGCTCAGAGCAGATGGTGCGACCTCGAACGTCTATAGCTGGGACGCCCTGCTCAAACTGCTCAGGCGACATCGCTCCGAACGCCCGCTTGACGGAATCATTCTGACGATTCCGTGCGCGGACCTCCTGGGGGCGCAGAACGCGGGCCCTGCGTTAAAAGTCAAACTTGAGCAGAAGGCCGACCTGCTCTACAGCAACCTGGTCGAGGCGCGCAAGCTTCTAGGAGTGAACCTTCCCGTCTACGTTCTCATCACCAAGTGCGACGAGATGACCGGATTCAGAAGTCTCTGCAACGAGATTCCGGACCGGCTGGATGAGATGCTCGGGTGGTCTAGTCCTTATACACGTGAGATCGCTTACAGGTCTGAATGGGTGACGGAGGCTTTTCAGAATCTTTACCGCTATCTCTTCTATCTCCAGATGGAAATCTTCGCCGCGCATGATCACGTCATCAATAGGGATGAGCTTTTCATGCTGCCGTCCGAGTTGCGCGAGATGCGGAAACCGCTCCAAATCTACCTGGATCAGATTTTCAGGGAGAGCGCCTATCACGATGCTTTCTTCCTGCGCGGCATCTATTTTTGCGGAGACAGCGCCGGCGGAGTTCTCCCGTCCGCGCGCGCCCTGCCCGGTAACTCCGAGCCGGAGATTGACTGGCTGCTGCCGCCGCCAAATCCTTCCAAAGTGTTAGCGCCGGAGTTGAAGCCTACGCCCGCTGGAAGACGCCTGGCGTTCCTGGGCCATCTCTTCGAGCAAAAAATCTTTCAGGAGGATACGCTGGCTCGGCCTATCAGCCGGACGAGGCTTTCTCGCAACAAGTTGGTGCGGGTCGCGCAGGCGCTCTCCCTAATAATCCCGCTCATCGGCGCGCTCGGCATCCTGGTGACTTACCCCGGACTCAAAGCCAGGGAGAGAGAGTTTTATAAATTTCTGACGAGAGAAGACCAGGACCTCAAGGAAGTGAAGGCTGAGAGAGCGAGCGGCATCAATGAGGAGCGCGCACGTTCTCGTGAGGCGAATCTCTTTGAAGCCATGTCGATGATGAGCGGAAAGAGTTTGGCCTCGCCCTTCATTCCCGGCTCGTGGTTCAGCAGTGTGAGCGAGACGAGCGGCAAATCAATCAGCGGCGCTTATCAATACGTGGTGGTGGATTCGCTGCGCCGCCAGTTGGATTGTCGCACCGAGAATCTACTGCCGCGCGCTTCCTCCACAGGTTGCTCCACCACGCTCGGCTCATTCGACGCCCAGGCGAGCACGCCCCTCAACTGCGGCGCTGATCTCTCCGACAACTCCATCTCTACTTTCCTTGAGAGACTTAACGAGTTGATGCTGAATCGCTCGCGCTACGACCGCCTGGTTCGGGACGATAGCGGCAGCCTGGACGACCTCAACAAGCTGCTGCTCTACATCAATCATGCCCCGCTGCCTAACAATTTCGATCCGCAGAACACGCTCTTCGTGCGCGCGCTCGGAACAATGCCTGAGCGCCCGACGCTGAGTCTAAACGATAAGAGCGTTTACGACAGGGCGGCGTGCAGGTTCGAGGGGATGGTCACGGTAATCTACAACGAAAGCTTTACGGATAAGGGCGTGCTCTTTGGTCGTCGCGGCGAGGTCGCGAAAGCGCTGGCACTTTTATCCAGACCGGAGAACACCTGGCTCGCTACACGCAGCTTCGGATACAACTCGCCCTTTGAGGAGATGTCTTTCCCGGACGGCCTCAGCGAGTTGAACCGGGCGCTCACCGATTTATACAACGAGAAGTTTATGTCCAGGGGGACCGTCAATCAATCCGGCACACAAGCCGGCGACGAACCCGGATACGCTCACGCTGTCCGCCCGATAGTCGCCTGGGATAAGAATGCATTACAGCAGGCCATCAGCTTCTACAACGACTACACAAACTTCATCGAAAACAAGACCTACAATCGCACGGAGACTTTGGACGCGGACACCAAAGCGGCGGCGCTCCGGAACGTGTCGAGAAGGATTACGACGCTCGTCAACCAGGCACAGATTTCTCAATCGCCTCCGCCGCCTCTTCCCGGCGAAACCGTTCAAAGAGCAAGCATCAGAGCCGAAGTTAAAAATTTCGTGGACGCGCAGGACCTGCTCGCGCAACTACTCGACATCTACCGCAAGCTGCGACTCGGCGCGGGGCTGCGCGACAAGGTGCTCAATCAAGTCATCTCTTTGATGGGAGAGATCGATGTCGAGTTCGGCTATGGGATGTTTTATGAACCGCAGAGGCCGGACCTCTCCTGGTGGACTTTAGATAACCCGTTTCACTCATACACGCTGTTTGGCGTCGGCAGCACGGACGAACTGGAAACATACCTGGCACAGCAACGTGGGAGCATCGCGGAATTGGCTCGCCAGTACGCCGCGCCGCTGCTCAACTTTATGGAAGGGCAGAACGTCACCCTTCGCTCAAGATCCGTGGATTGGAGAGGGATTCTGAATCAACTGGAAAGGTACGACGCCAAGCAGCCGGGCAATACCGTCGGGGTGCTCGAAGATTTCATACGCGGAATGGATAAGGTCAGCTATACGGATTGCTCCACCATCATGACCGGATCAAGCCAACCCGCTGATTATTTCATCACGAAACGAAACGCTCTGCGCGACCTCCTCTACGAGCGCTGCTACAAACTGAACCTCGATAAGATAGCGCTCGACGCGAAAGCCAAAAGCGATGAGGAGCGTGCCGCCGAAGAGAAGAGAAGAAGCGACTTTTTTAAGAGCCTCAAAAGCTACACCGACCTTGAATGCAAGTTCAATAAGATGCTGGCCGGCAACTTGCCCTTTAGTCCTCTCCCGGAGGCGGAGCCTTTTAACGAAGCCACCCCCTCCGACATAGACGAGTTCTTTAAAGAGTTCAAGGCGAAAAGGGATGCGGCCGTAGCCGCCCTCCAGAATAATCCGAGCTATGGCGTCACGCAGATTAAGGACGCCCTGGATTTCCTGGACAAGATGGGGCAGGTGCAAGCCTTCTTCGATGCCTTCCTCGGGAAGAAGCCACCTTACCCGATCTTTGATGTAAGCCTCACCTTTCGCGTCAGCAAGGGCGTGAGAGAGATCGGGGCCAACCAGATTATCAACTGGGCATTCACGGTCGGGACGAAGAGGATTGGTTTTCAGGACAAGGATAAGACCGCGAGCTGGGGCTATACGGACCCGCTGGTCTTGTCTATGCGCTGGGCCAATGATTCGCCGATTCTTCCCGGCTCGGCGTTTCCCCCGCTCTCGCACATGAGCACTAACGGAAAGACTGTGACGCTCTCCTTCACCAACAACTGGTCGCTGCTCTTGCTGCTCCTCAAGTACCAGGGGAGTCCCGGAGATTTCGACCAGCGCGAAGACCTTGAGCCTTACACTCTCAAAATCGTAATCCCGGCGCAGGCCAACGCCGCCGTGCCAGCCAATGTCCAGAGCGCGCAGCGCGACCTCGTGACCGATGTGCTCGGCGCGAAGCCTCCGCAGGTGTTGGCCTTCATGCGAGTGATGCTGATGCTGCCTGGCAAAAAAGACCCTGTCTTGCTGCCCGAGTTTCCCATTAACGCGCCGCAACTGAGGGACAAAAATCACATACTCATCCAAGGAGAAGAGGAGTGCAATCGGAATGAGCGCAGAAACAATCCCTGAGCGGATTGACCTGGAAAAATTGTCTTCACCTATATCCGAGGAGCGGCCTGCGGGTGAATATCTTCGCTACGAAGGAACATACGACCGCATACGCGAAGCGCGCCGCGAAGACGACCCCACGCTCTCGCAGGGTATCTACAAAACCGAGCTGAAGAGAGCCGATTGGCGTGCGGTGGCCAACATCTGCATGGAGGCCCTGGAGACGCGCACCAAAGATTTACAAATAGGGGCGTGGCTGATGGAAGCGTGGCTGCGGCTCTATGGATTTGCGGGTTGCCGCGACGGGTTGCAGCTTCTGCGCGAACTGATGGAGCGATTCTGGGAGCACGTGCATCCGCAATTAAACGAAGGCGACCCGGAAGACCGCATACACTCCTTCGTCTGGATTAACGAAAAGCTCTCGATGCAGCTCAAACTGATTCCGCTCACAGCTCCCCAAGCCGGCGATCTCGTCGCGTGTTCCTTTGCCGACTGGGAAATCGCCTGCCGCCTGGAACAGTTGGGCCAGCGCGACCCTAAAGAATTGCAGGCCGCCGAAGCCAGCGGGCAGGTCACGCTGGTGCGTTTCCAGACGAGCGCCGGGCTGACAGATACGCACTTCTTCATGGAACTCTCGGAGGAGTTGAGCGGCGCACTTACGGCCTGCCTGGCGGTCGATGAGCTGCTTGAAGAAAAGTTCGGCAGGAACTCGCCCGGCCTGGAACGTTTCAAGGAGACGCTCGGCGCGATTCAACACCTCGTCGCAGATATTTTGCACGCCCGCCCGGAAGCGCCTTATCTCTCCTCAGCGCCGGAGCAGGAGATGGTCCCCGTAGACGAAGGTCACGAACCTGGGCGAGAGATATGGAGCGCCAATCCGATTCGCAGCCGCGCCGAAGCCTACTGGCGGCTGACGGAGGCCGCAGAGTATCTGCTCAGGACAGAACCGCACAGCCCGACTCCCTACCTCGTCAAGCGCGCGGTGGAGTGGGGCAGCATGAGCCTGTTTGAGGTCTTCCAGCAAATCATCCGCAACGAGGGCGAGATGCAGGAGATCAACAGGCTGCTTCGACTGACGAACCAAGAGGAAGGAGGGCGAGCGCCTGAAATGTGAAACAGACTAAGATACTACCAACGCACTTTACCGATACTCACCCTTCAACTCACTTCCTAAAAGGAGATTACGATGCCAGAAAGCATACAACATAAGCTGGATCGGGTACGTCGCCCGAGAGTCCAGATAACTTATGACGTGGAGACCCTCGGCTCTATCGTTAAGACGGAGCTTCCCTTCGTGGTTGGCATCATGGCCGACCTGTCGGGAAATAGTATTTCGAATAGTAGCAACCCCACGTCGCTCAAAGACCGCAAGTTCGTCGAAATTGACCGCGACAACTTTAACCAGATCATGGAGAAAATCGGCCCGAAGGTGACGCTCAAACAGATGGGCTTCACGGATGAATTGTCCTTCGCCAGCGTAGATGACTTCGACCCGAAAAATGTGCTCGACAAGATTCCGTCGCTGAAGGGCAAGTTCGAGAGTCGCACCCGCCTCTCCAATCTCGTCGCCAAGTTGGACGGCAACCCCCAGTTGCAGAAAGACCTGATGGATGCGCTGAAAAACCTTGCCGACCCCGACAAGCAGGCGCTCAAGGAGTACGTCACGGCGAATCTTCACAGGCCGGAAGAGGCAACGGGCGGGACTCCGGATGCTGGTGGAACAACAGATGCGGGCGGCACGGCCACGGACGCCTCCGCCGACTCCAAGACTAAAAAGGAGAAAAAATAATGAGCGACCCTAAATTCTCCCAACCGACGCAGGCGGAAAAAGTGGCGCAGGCTAAGGCGCTTAAAGACAAGCCTGTGATTACGAAACTGGTGCGCAATGACTCGGACGAGGATCAATATGTCCATGCTGCCGACATGGTCGGAGAGCTGGTCTATGAGTTGCAGGACTCCACGGACTCCAAGGCGCTCGCCAAGACCGCGCCCGACCCGAAGGCTGAAGATATCGTCAAACTGCTCGTGCAGCGCATCGCGCAACTCGACGAAGAGATCAACACGGGGCTGAGCACCGTCATGCACGACAAAGGCTTCCAGCAGTTGGAGGCAACATGGAGAGGGCTCCACTATCTAGTCTCGAACGCCGAAACCGGCGAGATGCTCAAGCTGCGCGTGCTCGACGCCACGAAAGAGGAGATCGGCAAAGACCTGGAGAAGGCCGTCGAGTTCGACCAGAGCACCCAATTCAAGAAGATTTACGAGGAGGAGTACGGAACTTTCGGCGGCGCGCCCTACAGCATGCTGCTCGCGGACTACTACTTCGCAGGCACGCAGCCCGACCTGGAGTTCCTGGAAAAAATGTCCGGGGTGGCGGCGGCGGCACACGCGCCCTTCATCGCCGCGGCTGACCCGGCGCTCTTTGACCTGGCGGAGTTCGGCGAGCTGAACAACCCGCGCGACCTGGCCAAGATTTTCGGCAGCACCTTGTTCGCCAAATGGAAGTCGTTCCGCGAGAGCGAGGACTCGCGCTACGTGGCGCTCTGTTTGCCGCGCTTCCTGCTGCGCACGCCCTACGGCTCGGACGATTACAGGAGGCCGGATGAGAAAGGCGTTCCCCTCATCGACCAGAAGACCAAAGAGCCGGTCAAGGAATCCCTGGTCGGCCGCGCCCCTGCCGAGGCCGTTAGTTTCCAGGAGCAGATGTTAAAGAACGGCGACGGCGCAGACCCGCAGG
>DATEMM010000191.1:0-6333 GCA_035275605.1 Pyrinomonadaceae bacterium | reverse complement strand
CGCCGCCACCGGCATTGGGGTCGATCACCGATTGGGGCTGGGCCAGGAGTAAGTCAGCGACGGGTGGCACGACATGGTCATAGAACCCGCCATGTTCGTCATAGGTGATGATCAGCAGCGTCTTTCCCCACAGCGTCGGGTTGGACCGCAGCACGTTGTAGACACTCTTCACGAAGATCTGCCCGCGATGCATGTCTGCGGCGGGATGGTCGTCATTCTGCGGGTGGTGATGCATCGATGGCTCGATTACTGTAAAGGCGGGTAGATCGCCACGCTTAACGTCCGCCGCCAGACGGTCGAAGGGAACTGTGTTGGTGTGGGGGACGATGTTAGTCGTGTCGGTGGCGTAGCGCGCGAACATCCGCAGCATCGTGACCGAGGGAAACGATTCATAGACGCGGAAGCTCAGCCCCTTGCGCGCCAGGAAGTCATAGATGGTCGTTGCCCGCGACAGCAGGAAGTTGTCGCCGTTGTTGTTGTCAGGGATCGGGAAGCCGTAGCGGTCATGCTGCAAGTCGCCGGTCAGCGAGTACATCCTGTTGGGCAGGGTCGGGCCAGGGTGCGAGCAGAAATAGCGGTCGCAATAGGCGTAGTTCTCGGCAAGATACGCATAAAAAGGCAGGTCCTGTTCGTCGTAAAAGCCGAGTACGTCGTTAGCCTCGACACCCTGCGGGTCGATCACAAGCCTAGTCTTGAAATTGTCAACGAACCCTTTGGGGCTATTAATCTGCCTGTTGCCGGGACCGGCAATCCGAACGCTGAGTTGCTCGGCCACGTCGTGTAGCTCATGGCCGACGCTTTTGGGCAGGCGCGTCATCTTTCCCGCAGCGTTCTTTGCAAAGCTAGCCCCGCGAAGGCCCTTGACGGCGAACCGGCCATTTGGTGCTGCCTCGATTTTAGTAATCAGCTCGCTG
This sequence comes from Pyrinomonadaceae bacterium, assembly GCA_035275605.1. GTDB lineage: Bacteria > Acidobacteriota > Blastocatellia > Pyrinomonadales > Pyrinomonadaceae > QHXM01. Next base: position 5,419 of record DATEMM010000191.1, on the reverse strand, counting down.
GTCAAACCGTCGGCACCATCATTCATATGAGCCTGTGCGCGATAGCCCAGCACATGGTCATAGGAGCGGTTCTCCATCATCACGACAACGATATGGTCTATCTTGTTGAGGTTGTCGGCCCGCCACGTGTTGCCGAGCGAGTGGGGCATGAAGCTGACCGCGAACGGCGTCTCCTGGGTGAAACCCCGCCCGATCGCGCCCTGATAACCGGGCGTCGGCTTTGGCTCGGGCTCGACGGGCGCGATATGGTCGAAGACGATATCCTCACCCTCGAAGCGGAACGGACGATAAGAAAGATGCGCGCCGAAAATCGTCATCAGGATGCGGGACGCAAGTGCCGGGTCGGGAAACAGGTTCCGAGCTCCCTCCGTGATGTCTTCGTTAATCTCATGCTCGACATATTCCGTAACACTCATTCCTCCGATCACCGCCCCAGCACCAAGCGTCGCGCCCAGAGCGGCCTTGACCGTCGGGCTGATGTGGATGTCGAACGGGGAGCCCGTGACCTCCGTCACAATCCGGGGCGTGCCGTCGGGGTCAAGCTTGATCCCAATCTCCATGTCGAACTTGCCGCCGCGCACCCTGGCCGTAGCGAGCGTCGCCCGGCCCAACTTGATCCTTACCGCGCCCGATACCGCAATCGTTAGCCTGATTGCCGGGACCGACGCGCCCAGCATGACCCCTGGGCCAATGACGAAATCGATCTTGCCGACCTTCAGCGTCTTGACCTCGAGCTTGAGCCTAGCCTTGAGACTCTCCGATTTGCGCCACAGCGTGTAGGTCGTGTTCGCCTGGATATTCCCAGGGTCGGCGTCGCCGTCTTGCTTGACGCCCTCCAGCGCGCCGTCGAGCAGGCCGTGCATGTCGAACGTCTCGGCGCTGACGACATCGGTGATCTTTATCTGCCCGAGCGCGTCGCCGTCCTTGTTCTCGCCAAATATCTTGATGAAACTCCCGCCCTTCCCGAGCAGCGCGTCAATCCGCGACCTGAGCGTCTCGGTCTTGATCCGTCCCACTCCGATCACGGTCGCGGAGATGCGTGGGGAGCCGACGATGACGCCGCCCTGGGTCGCTACCCGGAGCGTCCACTCGCGCACCTTGCCCTTAGCATCACGAGACTTATTCAGAGTCGCCAGGCCCACATTAAAAGTCAGTTTGACGTCCGTCGTTGACACGACCACCGTGCCATCGGGGTCGATTAGCTGCATCGAGCCGAGCCAGTGCTCCCCGGTTTGGAGTTGCGAGATTTCGGCGACGAACGTGCCCACCCGGAACAAGTCGAACTTGAAAATCTCAAACGGTGTGAGCGGTACGTTATCTACCAGCGGCGGCGCGCTTTCGGACGCGACCCTCTCGATGAGGCCGATACTAACGGTGCCCCTGGCATTGGCAATGGTTGAATCCTCATCGACGAAAATATGCTGGCCCTCACCCGTCAGGGTGTAGGACCAAGGTCCCGACGGGCCGCCGCGCAGGTCGCGAAACTTCATCAGATCGGCCAACGTGATTTCGGTTGCCGTGAACTCTCGTCCGTCGGGCGTGAAGATACGCAACGTGAGCGGAATGACTTTGGTGATCGTCTCGAACCCGCCGTGGAGCGGCTTCTTGCGCGGCTTTCCTTCGCCGGGATCGGGATCGACGGAGGCTACGCGCATTCTGTGTGTAAAAGTCGCTGATGCGCTCCGGTTCAACTGCCCTGGAAAGAGCACTGAAAACTCGCCCTGTTGATTGACAGCGAAGAATGCATGCACGCCCGACATGCGACGCGATGGCGTAAAATGCTCGGACACTAAAGTGTGAGGGAGTTCAAGTGACATGGGGAATCTCCGGCTGCTGCCTGTTACCGCTCAGTGGACGTGAGGCTAACGAGAGAAGGTATCTGTTAGCAGGGATGTGCGAGGATTGAAATCGGTGAACGATATTCCCGATGAAAGATGAATGTCAATGGTTAGTAATGCAAAAGTTGGAAAGCAAGACTACCACGCCGCGAGTGCCAGATGCGCGAACTGCTTTGACAACTCCCCGGCAGATGCTTTGTGAGAAAAATATGAAGGGTGACAAGCGCCGGTGGTAATGAAAAGAACCGGCGAGGAGTAAGTCCAGGACCACGCCACTGATGGTGTAGTTGACAAGCCTGGCGACAAAATTGACCGAGGTCAAATTACACTATCTGTTTGCATGGTCGCGGCCTCCGAACAGTTTGGCGGGCGCGGCCAAACGCCTGGTCAGGGATTTGAGGCGCGACTCTTTCGGGCGTGTGCCCTCTACAGACTCCGCAGGCTTCTCCGTCTTATGCTGGGCGCTACAGTACTGTTTCGGCTCGGCCCCGGCCGGATAAGTCATGCTGCTTTTGATGGGGCAGTCTGGCCGCGCAATCATTCCGGTCACAGGGTCAATGGTGAGCGTCACCGTCGGCAGCCTGCGCATGCGGGTTGTGTCCTGCTCAGGCGCGATTGCGTTGCCGGTAGTCGCTTCTCTAGCTGACGGCTGGGCTGGCGGCTGATCGGCGCGCCTGCCGCGTGCGGCCCCTGCGGCTTGCGCTTCCGCCTCGACGCCCGTTTGCTGCCGCTGCGCTCCCGTCTGAGCCTGCTCAGCGGGCGTCGTCACGGCTTCACTACTCTTCTGTCCGCCCGAAGAAATTAACGCGCGCGAGGCCGCGAAGAAGATGGCGGCGAAAACCAGCACCGCCGGCAAGATTAACTGCCAGCGCGTCCGGCGGGCTGGCACAGCAGGCGAAGGGGACTGCCGGGTTTTCTCAGAGGGATTGGCCGAAGCGGACGCGCGCGATCTACGCCCGGCCTTTTCCGCCATAATCTGGTCGAAGGCTTCGTTAATCTCCTTTAGCTTCTCCTGGGCCTTTTGCTGTAGGCGCGGGTCGTGCGCGAAGCGGTCCGGGTGCCAGACCTTGGCCAGGTCGCGGTGAGCCGTTTTCAATTCCTGAACTGAAGCGCCCGCTTTGACTCCCAGCAGCTCGTAGCATCTATCTAGTTCGTCAATCATGAAAAATTCCGTAGAGCGCGCCCCCTTGAATCACCGCGCAAGCGGCGGCGGACGCGTAGAATCAAACGCAGGCGGGCAGAAGCTTGATGCTCAGGCCCTGGTGTAATTGTTATTGAGGATAAACAGCGTGGGGCGCGCTTCGTGCCGGGTTCGAAATCAGGAGACGCGCGAGACAACCTCAGGCAGGTGCTGGCGGGCCGCTCCCAACCTCATTATCGCAGGGCCGTAGCGCCGTTGACAACTCTGTTTTTGATTGCCCGAAGCTGTTATTACAGAGCCAATCCGGGAAAAACTCGCGGCAACCAAACCGCCTGCCCGCGCTTCAAAGGTGCTCGCTTCGACTTGAGGAGATGATTCAGGCAGCGATTGCCCCGCGGGCTGCCGCATTTGACTTTCGAGTTACTAATGATGTTATTTTCAAATAGTGGGCAGACAAACTGCAAATTAAATAGTCTGGATTGTAATTAACAGATGCGCCGCGGACCACGGGCCGCCTGGGTAGAGACTCCGGTCGCTCCGCTCATCCGCCGCCAATGGGATATTAAAGCAAAATGGCAAAGAACCTGGTTATCGTCGAATCGCCCGCCAAGGCCAAGACGATCAACAAGTATTTAGGAAAAGATTATCGCGTGCTGGCCTCCATCGGCCACATCAAGGATTTACCGTCGAAGGGCCTGGGTGTGGACGTCGAGCATGATTTCGAGCCGACCTATGAATTAATCCCGGACTCGAAGAAACGCAACAACAGGAAGATCATCACCGAGCTGAAAAGGGCAGCGAAGGAGGCGGAGGCCATCTACCTGGCCGCCGACCCGGACCGCGAGGGCGAAGCCATCTGCCAGCACCTGGCCGAGGAGATTGTGCCAAAGCGTCCGCGCAAGCCTTCCTACCGCGTCATGTTCAACGAGATCACGAAGCGCGCCGTGCAGGATGCTTTCCTTCATCCGAAGGAGATTGACGCCAACTTGGTGGACGCGCAGCAGGCTCGCCGCGTGCTGGACCGCCTGGTCGGCTACAAGGTCTCCCCCCTACTGTGCCGCACTGTCGGCGGTCGCCTCAGCGCGGGCCGCGTCCAGTCGGTCGCGCTGCGCATGGTGGTCGAGCGCGAGCGCGAGATTGAAGCCTTCGTCAAAACAGAGTACTGGACGATCAGCGCGAACCTGTCGGCCAAGCTTCCGCCGGCCTTCGATGCCCGCCTCCTGAAAATAGGCGAGCAGACGGTCAAGACCGGAAACTTCGACCAGGACGTCAAGAAGAACGAGATTCTGATCGGCAACGAGACTGATGCTAAAGAGATCGTCGCCGAGGCCGAGCAGCAGAGCTACACGGTCGCGGACGTATCGACCAAGGAGCGTAAGCGCAACCCCGTCCCGCCCTTCATCACGTCGAAGTTGCAGCAGGAGGCCTCGCGCAAGCTGGGCTTTGCCGTCAAGAAGACGATGATGCTGGCACAGAAGCTCTACGAAGGCGTGGAGGTGGGCGCTGAGGGCGCGGCCGGCCTCATCACCTACATGCGCACGGACTCGACGCGCGTCTCGGACGCGGCTCTAACTGAGGTGCGCGATTTCGTCGGCTCACAGTACGGCCCAAACTACTTGCCGGAAAAGCCCGTCTACTATCGCTCGAAGAAGGACGCGCAGGACGCGCATGAAGCGATTCGCCCGACCGACGTCACGCGCACTCCGGACTCTCTGGCAAGGTACCTGAACAAGGAAGAGCTGAAGCTCTACCGCCTGATCTGGCAGCGCTTCGTCGCCTCGCAGATGATGCCGGCGGTCTTTGACCAGACGACGATTGACATCACGGCCGGGCGCTTCATCTTCCGCGCCACGGGCTCCGTACAGAAGTTCGACGGGTTCCTGAAGGTTTACCAGGAGGGCCGCGACGAAAAGGCCGAAGAGGACGACGAGGCCGAGCGCAAGTTGCCGCTCGTGGAAAAGGGCGAGGCGTTGAAGCTCAACTCTATCGCGCCCGAGCAGCACTTCACAGAGCCTCCGCCGCGTTACACGGAGGCGACGCTCGTCAAGGCGCTCGAAGAGAAGGGCATCGGCCGACCCTCGACCTACGCGGCCATCATGACGACCATTCTTGACCGCGAGTACGTGGAGAAGCACGAGGGGCGTTTTCATCCAACCGCTTTGGGGACGACCGTCAACGACCTACTCGTCGCCAGCTTCGACGACCTCTTCAACGAATCCTACACGGCGCGGATGGAAGAGGAGCTGGACGAGATTGAAGAAGGGAAGTTGAAGTGGACGGCCGCGCTCCACGAGTTCTACGGAAAGTTCGCCAGGGATTTGAAGGTAGCCGAAAAGCAGATGCGCGCGGCCAAGCAGCAGGCCATCCCGACGGACGAGACCTGCGAGAACTGCGGGGCGGCGATGGTCATCAAGTTCGGGCGCTTCGGCCAGTTCCTGGC
>DATEMM010000190.1:0-3877 GCA_035275605.1 Pyrinomonadaceae bacterium | reverse complement strand
ATGCGCTCCTCAAGCGCGGCTCGCTCTTGCGCCGCCTGGCGCTCTTCGTCACGGGCTCGATGGTCCTCCTCGTAGGGTTCTCGCGCGTATACCTGGGGGCGCACTGGCCCTCGGACACGCTCGGCGCGTACCTGTGGAGCGGCATCTGGCTGGCGTTTTCGCTGAAGATGTATGAGCGCTGGAAAGCGCGCAGGACTTTTCACGGCGAAGAGCTGCGGGTTGCAGACAATCCGCCGGGCTAAACTTTTATCGTCTTATTTGTCGAACATCATGCGCAGCACGACCGAGAAGGCGAATACCATGAAGAGTAGAATATATCTCAGGCCGACACCCACCCATGACCACTCCTCTTTAGCGAAGCGCATCCAGATGACTGTGATGATTCCCGGAACCAGGCAAGCGCCCGTCAACTCTCCCATCTTCTCCGTCCTCACGTCGGAGGAAAAATCGGAACCGAACCTGAGTAGAAAGAACGACAGGGTGACGACCATAGAAAGAATCGTGTAAATCCCCACTCTCGCATAGCTCTTGCGCGAAGTGGACGGCGTCCGTGATTCTACGTTGGGCTTTGCCTTAAGAAGGTAGCCGCCTATGATAACAGCCAGCAGCATGCCGCCGACGAAAACAGCCGTGAAGAGACCTAAAGGAAGTGCCGTCCCCTGATCCGCCGTCGCGCCAAAGACCAGCGCGCCCAGAAATAGAGAGATAATTCCCCCGACCAGATAGACAATAAAGGGCGACCTTTTCTTTACCGCGACCGGCTGGCCGGAATAAGTCTGGGGCGGAGGCTGGGCAGCCCTCTGAGAGTCTGTGAGTTTTGCGCCGCAACGCTTACAGGTCTCGGCCCCGGCGAAGCTGACAAAGCCGCACTTAACGCATTTCTTACTGCTCATAGCCGTCCTCGGTTCACTCTGTAATAACGCGCCGTCTACTTCTTCAATTCCGGCTTGAGATTCATGTTGCGAATCAAGCGGTGCAGGTAGTTCGGGTGAACGCCCAGGAGCTTCGCGGCCTCCGTGTAGCTGCCGCCGGCCTGCTCGAAGGCTTTGAGGATTAACTGCTTCTTGGCCTCGGCCACGGCCTCGTGATATTTCGCCACGCCGCCTTCACCCCCGCCGGAGACCGGCACGTCCGCTTCGAGCGCCGCTTCCGGCAAATCCTCCGGCAGGATGAGTTCGGTTGTGCCAAGAACGACGGCGCGCTCGATGGCGTTCTCCAGCTCGCGCACGTTGCCGGGCCAGTCGTAGTTCTTCAGCCGGGCGCGCGCCTCGCTCGAAATCCCACGGACCTTACGGTTGCACTTGTCGCTGTACTTTTGCACAAAGTAGCTGGCCAGGAGCGGGATGTCTTCGCGGCGTTCGCGCAAAGGGGGCATGGAGAGCGAAACGACGTTGAGGCGGTAGTAAAGGTCCTGGCGGAAAGTGCCCTGGCGAATCGCCTCTTCCAGGTCTTTGTTGGTCGCGGCGATGATGCGTATGTCCACTTTAAGCGTGCGCGTGCCGCCGACGCGCTCGAACTCACGCTCCTGAAGGACGCGCAGGAGCTTGGCCTGGAGCAGCGGCGACATCTCGCCGACTTCGTCCAGAAAGAGAGTGCCGCCGTCGGCCACTTCTAGCTTGCCTTTCTTCTGCGCTATCGCGCCAGTGAACGCGCCCTTCTCGTGGCCGAAGAGCTCGGATTCGAGCAGGGTCTCGGTCAGGGCCGCGCAGTTGACCGCGATGAAAGGCTTGTTCTTGCGCGGGCTGTTCAGGTGTGTGGCGCGCGCGGCCAATTCCTTGCCCGTGCCGCTCTCGCCCTCTATCAGCACAGTCGCGCTCGTCGGCGCGACCCGCGCGATGAACTGGTAGACTTCGCGCAGCCGCGCGCTCTCCCCCACCATGTTGTGCTCGACCTGTATGTCCTCCTGCAAGCGCCTGTTCTCGCTCTCCAGCCATTCGACGTGCCGCGCGTTCTCCAGCGCCACGGCCGCGATGCCCGCGATGGCCGAGACAAGCTGCAACTGGTCTTTGTCAAAACGCGTCAGGGGGTTGGACGTGTAGAGGTAGATGACGCCGAGCGACCTGTCAAAGAGCATGAGCGGCACGCAGAGCAGGGCCTGTATGTGCGAGGCGATGAGGCTTTCGGCCTGGTTAAAGTCCCCGCTCTCCTGCACGTCGTTGCTCAGGATGGCGACGCCGCCGCCGAGGACACGGTCGGCGATGGTGCGGCTGACGCGCACCGCCCGGTTCGGGCCGGATTCGCGGTCGAGACCGAAAATGGAAGAGAACTCATCGGCCTGGCCGTCCTCGACCAGAAGAATCGCGCCACAGTCGGCGGGCACGACCTCGAAGATCAGCTCCAGAAGTTGCCGCTGGAGAGCTTCGAGCCCGCGCACGGAGTTGATAGTCGTGCTGACCTTCATCAGGACGTTCAGGTCGCGCGCCATCAGGTGAAAAGCGTCCTTGATGCGCACCTGGAGCGTGTTCGCGCCCGTGGTGATTTTGACCTCGTCGAGGAGCACTGTGCTGGACAAGGACGGGGCATCCCCTTCGTGCAGGAGGAAGGAGAAGATGTAGTCGCCCATCCTGAGACGGTCGCCGTGTTCGAGGAAGCGTTCTTTGACGGGAACGTCGTTGACGAAGGTTCCGTTGAGGCTCTCCAGGTCGTTGACTTTGAAGAGGTCGCCCTCCTGCCTGATGACGCAGTGGCGGCGCGAGACGGAAGGGTCGCTCAGGCACAGCCGGTTGGCCGACTCGCGCCCGACGGAAGTCTCCTCTTCCGTCAGCGTGAAGACCTTGCCCTTCAAGGGACCGGCGATGGCCGCGAGCCTGGGGTTCATACTCATAGCCCGGTTCCGTTTACTCTAGAGAGTCTCTTTACCGCACTCTTGATTGTGCAAGGGTAGCAAAGCAGGCGTCCGAGCGGCAATCTAACTTTGTAGATAGAAGCCCTATCCGTTCGGATAGAACCTGGATGTTTCGCGCCGCCGTGGCCGCGAACGACTCTTCCGAGCCCCAACGAAGCTCATCCCATTCTCGATCAAGCAATTCCGGTCAGCCAGGCGCTTTGGCCCAGCGTCACCGCCCCGTCTGGCACACGGATAGCAATTAAGCCCGGCACGATCCGATAAGTTCCCCCGAAGACGAGGCGGCTAAGGCGGATCGAAAGATTGAAAGCCCGGTCCCCAAACGGGCAAGAAGGAGAAGAGATGAGAAAGCAGACTATCAAAGCCGTCACCATGTTGATTTCAATCGTCGCCTTCGCGTTCGCCACGGCGCTTGTCTCCAACGCGCAATCGCGTAGGCTGACAGCCGACGTCCCCTTCGATTTCGTCGTCGGCGAGAGAACGCTCACGGCCGGTCAATACTCGGTCGGCCAGATCACGACCGGGTCGGACACAGGCATTTCGGTCCTCAGCCGTGACGGCCGCCAGAACGCTGTTCGCCTGTCGAACACCGTCATGACCAGCAGCAACACGAAGCATCAGGCTCGCCTGATCTTCCGCCGCTACGGCAGCACCTATTACCTGGCACAGGTCTGGTTGGGCGGTTCCAGGGAAGGCCGCGAGCTGGGCAAGTCTAAGTCGGAGAAAGCGGCGGAGATCGAGTTGGCGAGAAACGCCGCCGAAAATAACCTGGCACAGAATGCCAAGCCCGAGATCGTGACCATCGTCGCCGAAGGCTACTAACCAGGCGATTGGCCGAAGCCGTCCTGCGGCTTAAAAAAACCCGAAACCCTTGCAGTTTCCCTCTCGCAACTAGTGGAGAGAAGCAGAACCGGCAACCCGAACGTCCCCCGGGTTGCCGGTTCTGTTTTCGCCTGACTCAAAATCCCGTCGGTTAATTCAGAGTCAGGAGAGAAGCAGAACCGGCAACCCGAACGTCCCCCGGGTTGCCCG
>DATEMM010000189.1:0-7050 GCA_035275605.1 Pyrinomonadaceae bacterium | reverse complement strand
TGAATGTCTAAACTAACTCTTCTGCTGCTCTTGATAACTGTTTGCGCCTCTCCAGCCTTTTCGCAGAACAACGGCGGCGCTGACCAAACTCCCAAACTCGAATACTTCGTCGGTTATTCGGTGAGCGGCTACTTCGACGAGGGAGAGCCGGTGGTCGTCAACAACCAAAGCTTCTCGCCCTTCTTCAACGATCAGGCCGGAGGCCCCACAGGGTTTGAGGCGTCCGTCATCGGCAACCTCAACAGGTACGTCGGCCTGAAAGGTGATTTTTCATTCTACGCTAACAACCGCCGACTGAAGGGCGGGACGTTCACCAGTTGCGTCGGCACGGCCTGCACTTCGAGCATTCAGGACTACAGGGTTGATTCAAGGGCCGCGTACCTGATGGGCGGGCCGGAGATAAAGGGGCGCAACCGGACGCGCTTCACGCCGTTCGTCCACGCGCTCTTCGGCCTCGTCCACTCGCGCACAGAGTTCAGCACGTCTGGCACTTTCAACATCTCAGATCAGGCTTCCGAGAATGCGTTCACGATGGCCTTTGGCGGAGGCTTGGACATTCGCGCGAGCAAAAGAATCAGTATCCGGGCGATGATGGATTACAACCCGACTTTCTTTAAAGGTTCGGAAATAGACTCCCGCGACAGGCAGGATCATGTCCGCCTCTCGCTCGGCATTCTCTTTCACTGAAAGCCAGCTCATCCTGAGGAGGAGAAGGAGATGAAACTAAAGGCTCACTGGTTGTTGCTCGTGGTCGTGATCGCTATGTTCAGTTCGACAGGCTGGAGCGGACGCGCGGAGAAGAAAATTTCTCCTGAGAGGGAAGCGATTGTGTGGGAGTACAAAATCATCCGGGCCGACAGGGCATTGAGTGAAGCGACGCTCAACGACATGGGAATGTACGGCTGGGAGTTGACCCTGTTTGATACGGGCGAGCGGGGCAACGGCTCATTCGGAGGGTCCTATTACTTCAAACGTCTGAAATAACCGCCAATCTAAACCTGCCAGGTAAGAGCGAAAGCCTGCTCGCTCTCCCTTCCTCGAACTCCCGCGCCGAGGACCATGATTGCGTGCATCGCCTGCAAACGCGAAAAGGTCGCCAGGTTTAACCGCCCGGCGACCTTTTCGAGAATTCTCCGCAGGTAGGACTCGAACCTACAACCCTTCGGTTAACAGCCGAATGCTCTGCCATTGAGCTACTGCGGAATACGCGCCCCAGCACTTACTTTGTGCGTAGGGCGCGGAGTGATTTTTATAACAGACGTTCAATCGAGGGTCAAGCGGAGCCGTCCGGCCTGGAAATGCCGGTTTCCGGGCTTGCCGCAGCTTGCATGACGGGCCAAAGTGAGGGAATATCTCTCACCGCTCGCATTACCGATGGCACAATCATAAAGTTCTTGTATCTTCGCCCTGGCGGCGAGAATGATGGGGAGAGTTTGCTTATGGAGCGCCGGACGACCGCCTGGTACAGCCAGAACCTTGGGATGGAGATGCCGCTCGTGGCTTACGGGCACGCGGGCTATCCCTTATTGATGTTCCCGACAGCCGCCGCCGATTACCTCGAATACGAAAGATTCCACCTGGTTGACGCCATCCAGCCGCTCATAGAGGCAGGCCGGATTCGCGCCTACTCGATCAATAGCGTCAACCGCTACAGCCTCCTGAACGAACAGGCGTCGCCGCAGTGGAAGGCGGAACTGTTGACGCGCTACGACCGCTACATCACGGACGAGGTCCTCCCCTTGATTCGCAACGACATGAATGATGCGCAGGCGCGCCCCATCACGACGGGCGCTTCCTTAGGAGCGTTCCTCTCCGCCAACGCCTACTTTCGTCATCCAGACCTCCTGCGCGGCGTGATAGCCATGAGCGGCAGCTACGACATACGTTCGTACCTGAAGGGCTACGCGGACGACAACGTCTACTTCAACAACCCCATGGACTACCTCCCGAACTTAAACGACAACCATTACCTCCCGCTTCTTCGGCGCGCCGACGCCATCTACATCCTCTCGGGGCAGGGGGCATACGAAGCGCCTGAGCGCAGCCGTCAGTTGTCGAAGGTTCTAAGCTCGAAAGGCATCCCGCACACGCTAGACCTCTGGGGCCACGACGTCAATCACGACTGGCCCTGGTGGCGCAAGATGCTGCCGTATTATTTAGATAAGCGGTTCTAAAAACAGAAGTCAGAAGTCAGAAGTCAGAATTCAGAATAAAAGAAAATCACTAAAAGTGGTTCTCCGCCTTATATTCTGACTCCTGACTCCTGACTTCTGGCTTCCGCCTTTCCTTACGGTTCGTCCGTGCCCTTCTTGCCCTTCTTCTTGGGCTGTTCGACTTCGCGCGGGCGCGTGGCCGGCGGCGGCTGAGGCGTGTCGGTCTCCGCCTTCTTCGGGGCTGCTGTGGTTGCCGGAGGCATGTCAGGCGGGGGCGGAAGGTCGTCCGTCTTGGGCGCGGGCGGCAGCGTCACCTGCTCCATGTTGGGGCTGGTGATGACGGCCGGGGCCTCCGTCTCGTCTGCCTTGCTGCCGGGCTTCTTGGCCAGGATGTCCAGGCGGCCTTCGAGCATCTCACGCTGGCGCTGTTTGAAAAGCTCCTTCATGTCTTCGGGCATCGCCGGGGCCTTCTCGAAGTCCTCTTTCGGCTTGTCCTTCATGAAATCCTTCATGAAGGCTACGAAGAAGGGGAGCGCGCCGTGGCCGCCCGTCATGTCGTTGCCGAGATTCTTCTTCCTGCCGGGATAGCCCATCCACACGCCCGTCACGTAGGTCGGCGTGTAGCCTATGAACCAGACGTCCGTGTGGTCATTGACTGTGCCGGTCTTGCCAGCGACCGGAACGCCTATGGCCTGCGCGCCGGCGGCCGTCCCGCCGCCCGAAGTGACGCCGCGCATCATCGAGACCATCGTCAACGCGACGTACTCGTTCATCACCTTGTAGGTGGTCTTCTCCCACTCTTCCAGTACATTCCCGTCGCGGTCCAGGACCTTGCGAATCAAGTGCGGCTCGACCCGCACGCCCTTGTTCGGGAAGGCGGAGTAGGCCGAGACCATCTGGTCCAGCGGGACTTCGGTCGCGCCGAGCGCCGAAGGAAGGTAAGGGGCCATCGGCTCCTTGATGCCGAAGCGGCGCACCATCTGCGAGCCGGTCTGGATGCCGACCGTTTGCAGCAGGTGCACGGCGGCGATGTTCAGGGACTTGGCGAGCGCAATCTTCAGCGGCACGTCGCCGTGGCTGGTCGAGCCATCGTAGTTGTGCGGCTGCCACGGACCAATTTTAATCGGTGCGCCGCTGACGCGCGAGTCTGGCGTCATGCCCCACTCGACCGCCGCCGTGTAGATGAAGGGCTTGAAGGCCGAGCCCGTCTGACGGTAAGCCTGCGTCGCGTTGTTGAACTTGTTGGTGTAGAAGTCGTAGCCGCCGACCATCGCGATGACTTCGCCCGTCTTCGCGTTGAGCGTCATCAAAGCGCCCTGGACTTCCGGAATCTGCGTCAGCTCGACGTTGAGGCGGCGATTCTTCTCGTCCACCTGCTTGACCTCGAACTGTGCCAGGTAGCCGGGCTTGAACTCCGTTCTAGGCTGGCGGCCGGACCAGCCCATGTCACCTGGGGAGACCGTCGCCGTGTAGTTGCCGAACCTGATAGTCGCCTCGTTCTTCGCCTGATCCACCTTCATCACGAGGCCCATGATGAACTTGCCCTGCTCGTACTGGTTGCCGTACCAGTCCGGGTGCTTGTAGCCGTCAAGCTGCTGCTGCGTGGCCGTCGCGCCAGCGTCCCCCGTGATGTTGAGGTAGGCAGCGCGCCAACCGCTGTGCGAGCGGTCGTACTGGCGTAGCCCCGCGCGCACGACTTCGACGGCCTTCTTCTGCGCCTCTACGTTGATGGTCGTGTAGACTTTCAGGCCGCCCTGCGCGACGCGCGTGGTGTACTTGTCTTCCAGCTCCTGACGAATCTTCTCCACCGGGTAGGCGAAAGGCGACGAGCGGTCCTGCGTCTGGTAGTAGGCCGTGTCGGCCAGATGTATGGGCTTGGCCTTGGCCGCGTCCACCTCTGCCTGCGGGGCAAAGTTGTTCTTGGCCATCTGGTCTAAGACGAGGTTGCGCCGCTCACGCGCGGCCTTCGGGTTGACCGTGGGCGAGTACTCAGAGGGCGCTTTCGGTATTCCTGCCAGGAGCGCCGCTTCGTCAAGCGAGAGGTCTTTGGCCTCTTTGCCGAAGTAGGTCTCGGAGGCCGCCTCGAACCCGTAGGAGTTCGCGCCTAGGAAGACGTGGTTGGTGTACATCTCCATGATCTGGTTCTTCGTGTAGTAGCGTTCGATCTGGAGTGCGACCAGCCATTCGTTGACCTTGCGTTCGAGGGTCTGCTCTTTGGTCAGGAAGAGATTTTTGGCGAGCTGCTGCGTCAAGGTCGAGCCGCCCTCGCGGCTGCCCGTCGTGAAATTCTTCCAGGTCGCGCCGATGATGCGGATGGGGTCTATGCCCATGTGCTCGTAGAAGCGCGCGTCCTCGATGGCGAGGATGGCGTTCTTCACCAGGGGCGGAATCTCTTCGTACTTGAGCGGGATGCGCTTTTCGATGGCGAACTCGCCGATGACCGTCTCGCCGTCGTCGGCGTAGATGCGCGTGACGACGCTCGGGCGGTAAGTTGCAAGAGAGGCGACCTCCTGCGCGGCCCTGGAATAGTTAATCTGGTAGGCGGCGATGATGCCGGTCAGGCCCCCAGCGGTAATTGCCAGGAGCAGGACGGCTGGGAGCCAGAAGCGGCGCAGGATGTGGCGGCGGCGCGCCGGGAGCGCAGTTCTTTTGGCCTCGGACGAGCGAGTCGGGCGCGGGTCTTTGGAAGACATAAGGAGTCAGTCCTTTTCAAAAAATCCTCACTGTAAGCGACGGGGAGAACGGGTTCGCTTTGCCTGGGGATTATAGCCTAAGTCTGGTATAATCTACACGTTCGCTTATGGGGGCGACAGGCTTCGACAGGAGCCATGATCGTTGACAGGATGCATGCCGGGCTTCCCCTTGTGCAGCTCGTTAAAAAGCATTTGGGAAAAACAACTGCCAATAACAATGAATTGGCTCTCGCTGCCTAATTAAGCACCGAGCGTCTCCGCCGCAAGTTGCTCATGCGCGCGGATGGAGATGTCACACTAGATGAGCTGGCCTGCCCCTTCGGTCCGTGGGGGCGGGCGAGATAAAGCCGGACTAGCCTTCGGCGGAGGTCTTCGTCGCTTCACTTACTCCGCGGAGGGCGAAACACAGAAAGAGAAGCGGCTAAGCATGTAGATTTCTGCGGCGGCGGTTCTTGGATCAGGGTTCAATTCCCTGCGCCTCCACCATCATCTCTATCAAAGCTCGACAGCAGACAGTCCTTCCATTTCTCAATATTCCTGCTAACCCGCAAAGGCGCTAAGAATTTAAGGGCTGGATGTAGATATTTTGTGATGTCTTTAAGAGCGTCTAATATGTGTTAGAGTTTTTTTAAGATGACATCAAGAGCTTTCCAAACATTTGAGCACACGATTCAGGACGCAGAGGATCTCCTAAAGCACTTTGACGCCTTGAACAAAAAGCCGCCGCCACCGGACATAGAAGTTCTCAAGCGCGCTAGCCTTGTGATGGCGCTAGCGGCGCTGGAAACCTATGTCGAAGACAGAATTGTGGAGGCTGCCGATGAAGTATCGGGCCGCGCCTCAGAGGCGAACCATCTGGTTGAGTTCTACAAGTCGTCCCTTGAGAACGACCTGAAGTTCTTTCATACGCCAAGCAGTGATAGAGTCAAGGCAATCTTTGTTAAGTACTTAAGTATCGATGTAACGGAAGGCTGGTCTTGGAACAACTACGATCCAACTAAAGCTCGCACTGAGCTCAACAAGATGGCCAAAAAGCGGGGAGATATTGCTCACCGATCCTCGAGACCTGTCGCTGGTCAACCTACTCCACACGCGGTCACGCGAGACGATCTACGAAAGAGTATTCGTTTTATCAAGGACCTCGTGAGGGCAACTGATGCTTTTATCAGCGAACACCTCTAACAACTCATTCAACCCGAGCGCGGTGATAGCATATCTCTTATCGTTAACTTGTACGTAGCGTGGTTGAATGCGCGTCCGGTTAATTTGGGCGTTAGATTTCTTTCTTATGAGTTAGAACTATTGGAATCTAAGCCACATCATGAGAGGGTGGCTTTTCAGCGCGCCTACTCATGATGTGGTGGAGATAAAAATTTCAGCAAGACGAACGCCTTTAGTGCCGTATAATTTAGCATTCGTCGTCTGCTTGAGCGTTCTCTACTCGCCGCCCGTGCCACAGTACACCGCTTTGATATACTCGCAGGTACTTCCATCCTCACACGTGTGGGTCAAAACTAGCGGCTCGTCATAACCAAAGGGATCTTGGGAGAGAAGCGCCGAGGGGAAAATAAGATCGCAGCACTCTATCATCTCAGTGCCTCTCTTGCGGTAACATCCCTGCGCAGCGTGAGACCTGGCGGAACCGGCTCTGATGCTCTCCACTGTCAGGAGCGTTGCGGGATTTATGTTGTCAGGATTCTCTCCGACGATATACCAGCGCAAAGGATTATTCTTGTCCGGGACGTGCAGCATTCCATCGAACCAGGCTGTTTCATCAGCGAATATCACGCCGCTGATTGTGGTAGTCATTGTCAGGCCCGGCGGAGGAGCTATCTTTTGGGCTAGAAAACGTGTCCCAATGCGGCCACCGCCGTTTTCTCCGACCGTGAGATTAATTCTGGCTCCGGGCTGTAACAGGCCGCCAGGCTGGGTGGCCGCCTTCCGTCCAGGAGCCTGACCATAGGCGAGCATAAAGGGCATTTTCAAGGCATCTGAGCCGGGAAAGCGAATCTCAACCGTTAGATACTTAATGGCCTTGCCGGAAATGTTCTCTATCTGTACCAGAGGTTGGTTTACCCAACTGCTGCTTTCCCGTGTCTTACGGTTTTGGTCTGATTTAATAGAGAGCAGCGTCACCTTAATAGGCTCAGGCGACTGGGGATTTATTCCCACTGCTTTAGTTTCTACGCGCGTGGGTGCTAACC
>DATEMM010000188.1:0-14274 GCA_035275605.1 Pyrinomonadaceae bacterium | reverse complement strand
CGAGTTCTCTGATGGATTTAGTGAGACACGTGTAGTCCTCGGCGAGAATCGGTCTGGCCCCAACGACCTACAGCCTTTTCGTTTGGTGTTCAAAATAGGCGCAGCGGATGACTTGCGAAATGAAGTTAACCGTTACCTAGATTTCGTCGCATACGCCAGGGCGTCGGCGGCGTTCGTACCCATCTGGAAGCCTGAGCTCACCCTCAAGGCTCTTCCTCCCGGCGGGATTCAGGCGGCAATCGCCTACGCGAATGCCGGCGACGTTTTCGGCGCGCGGGACTGCGTCTCATTCAAGAGCGCGTTCCAGGAGTGTATCAGGGGAGCGCGCCCCGAGGTCGAGGTTTCGGGAATTATTGAATCGCTGGCGCGCGTCATCGGATCACTTTACAGTGACCCCGCGCACTGCTTCGCCAACGAGATCGCCCTGTACTACCTGGAGCACTGGGCGGCCGACTACCAACTCGTCGCCGATTATCTGGCAGAGACCTCGGGTTATCCCTTATTGACGTTGCAACGCCTCAACCCCGGCTACTTTCCCAATGTAAAAATCAGCGACGGCGCGAGCCTGCGTCAGGAGTCGGAGTCGCCCGGTAACGGCAACCCACTCGACATCGTATTGCCCAGATGCACCGTGGCCAAGTTCGAGCGCGGTCAATTGGTGGCCTGGCTCAACTCGCCGGAAGACCTGGCGCTCCAGGTAGACACCAGGGAGCTAGCCCCCGCTTCCAGTCCACAGCTTGCCGAAGGCTCCACAATCTCCCTGTGGGCCCCGAAGAAGGCATCTCGGTACGATTTCTACCTGCGCCACGTAAGATTGGGGTTGCCGTCACTGGACGCCGAGGCGAGCACTTTTGAGGCAGGTTCGCTTAGCCTACATAATCCTTTGAAGCATTTTTCGGCACCTTTGCTGGCGGCGGCGAAGCCGCCCTCGTCTACTCTCCTCGTCCCAGGGCACGGCGACCTGCATCCGGGCAACGTCCTCGTCGCGGGCACCTCGCCGGCCATTATTGATTACGGAAAATCAGTTACGAGAATTCCGGTGGGCGCGGACGCCGCACGGTTTTTCGGCGGCCTCGTGCGAGATGTGCTCGCAGAAGAACTCTCATTTGAAGACCTGGCAACAGTCCTGGCCAATGCACTCGGCGTCGGTTCATTCTCGGGGGATGCCGATTCGCCAGCCGCGCGCGCCAGCCGCCTCCTCAAGCTCATCGTTGAGAAGATGATCCCCGCCAATGTGCCTGGGTTGGAAACGCTTTGGCCCGTGCATCTCTACGGCTACGCGTGGATCGGATTGAAGTGGCCTCACAGCTCGCCCAAGGCATATCGCGCCTGCTTTCTGCTCGCGGGGGTCGCGCTTCAGTGCCTGCTCGGGCAGGCTCCGAAGGAAGAGAAGAGCCCATCTGCCCTTCCCGGCAGTGACAGCGAGGAAAAGCCAGCGCAACTCATCACGGCCGCGCGACCGATTAAGCCTGAAGGTCCAGCGGAGATTCTTATCCTGGTAAGTCGCTTCGACGGCAATGGCGACTACGACCCGACCGTCCGCATCTACAGCACGCTTGCCGACAACATCTTCGAAATCTTGCCGGGCCTGGCCCGCGTCGAGCGAGTCGAGGATATGATTTCCTCGCGCAAAGACGCCATTGAGATTGCCCGCCGGTATCGCGCCAGCATGATCGTCTGGGGGACGTTCGACAACATGGGCGTCTCCCCGCACTACGAAGTGACCCGTGATTCACTCGTGATCAAGAGGTCAATGCTTCAACTGGATCAAGCGACCCGCCACAAATTGTCTGAACGCTTTGAGCCATACATAACGCAGAATCTGGCGGCCGAGGTCAGCTTCCTGTCGTTCAAGGCCATCGCCGAAATGTGCGTCCTCAACCTCAACCTGGATGCGGCGCTCAAAGTCTACAACCGCGCGCTGTCGCTGATTTCTGATAACGAGCGCGCCCGCGAGCTTGGTGCCGCAGACATGTATCAATCCATTGCGGCAATCTACGTCGGCCTCAAGAGAAACGAGGAGGCAATCGAGGCAAACAAAATGGCCCTGGAGATAGGCCCCGGCGACCTCGTCACCGAGTTGCAGGGGCTCCAAATACGGGCGCTCATCGAGAAGAAGTCTGACGTTCAACAAATAGCAGAAGTCAAAAGGCTGCTGCGGGCCCGCCTGGAAGCAAACACGGATGAGCCGGAAGTCATCGAGGTTCTGCGGGAGATACTCGCAAAGTTTGAGCCGCTTCGGACTTCCGCTGATTTTCGTAAACTGTTGGAGTCGGAATTGCCAAAAGCACCTCCTCCTCCCCAGTTAAAGATGATGAACAAGCAGTTCGAGAAAGACGTGGCGGTTCACTTGCAGCGCGCTGATGAGTTATTCGTCGCCGATAAATATTCTCAGAGTCTTTCAGAAATCCGATCAGCGCTGCGACTGAACCCGCGTTGTACTGAAGCATTTACATTGCGCGCCGAAGTATTGGCCGTTATGGACCGTGTCGAGGAAGCTCTGAAGGAACTTGAAAAAGCCGAGAAGTTAAACCCTAAATATTATGACATCTACAGAATCCGTGCCTGTATTCTTTGCCAGTCGAAACAGGATTACCAGGGAGCGATCCAACAGTTCGATAAAGCATTTGAATTGGGCGCGGATAAGCAAATGGCCCTGCTGGCATGGGGAAAGACAATGGTTGAGCTTGATAGGGGCGAAGAAGCGATGCAGTTAATGCGCGATTGGAACCTCGATCCCAGCGATCCAAATTTATTCATCTTCCGTTCGCAATACTACCGCAAGAAGGGAGAGTATGAAGCAGCATTGCAAGAGGCCGACCAGGCCATTCAACTTTTGGACGACACGTCATCGTTTGGATTGCTGGAACGAGCCGAAGTCTATGAAGAGATGGGTCGCAGAGAGCACGCTATTCAGGATTTGGAACGGGCCATGGAGTACACAGACGAGGGAGCGTTCTCTATGCACGAGAAACAGCGGCGGCTGGACGAGCTACGCTCGCTCTTGGCAACGACGGAAGCTGAGGCGGGCGAGGTGGCAATGGGGACGGACTCCCGCATTGACGTGGAAGGCTAGAAGGCCATGTCAGAGCACTAGCCTGACGGTTGGCCTGCGCTGCTACGCTTTTTTGTAGACGCCCTGAATGGATACGCTAGTCGCGAAGAGTAAACTAAAAGTAAAAGGGCGGATGAGTTATCCACTCATCCGCCCTTTTACTTTTAGTTCCACCTTACGCCGTCGCCGGATTGCTGCCGGTGATCGGCGGCAGGATGGGCTTCAAGGGCTTGGCCGTGGGCTCTTTGAGCTGCGGCTTTTCGTCGTCGTCGGCCGGTGGCGGCTGGTCGTCGTCGAGCGGGAGCCCGGCAACGACCCGACGAATCTGCACGCCGTCGAGCGATTCCCTTTCGAGCAGGGTCTCGGAGAGACGCACCATCGTGTCGCGGTTCTCCTCGATGATGCCCTTGGCGCGCTCGTACTGCTCCGAGACGATCTTCTTCACTTCCTGATCGATCTTGATGGCAGTGTCCTCGGAGAAGTCGCGGTGCTGAGCGATTTCGCGGCCCAGGAAGATTTGCTCTTCCTTCTTGCCGAAGGTCAAAGGCCCAAGCTCCGACATGCCGTACTCGCAGACCATCGCGCGCGCCAGTTCCGTCGCACGCTCTATGTCGTTGCTCGCGCCAGTCGTAATGCTTCCCAGGAAAACGTCCTCGGCGATGCGCCCGCCCATCAGGATGGCTATCTGCCCGAGCAGGTATTCCCTGGAATAGTTGTGACGGTCGCCTTCCGGCAACTGTTGAGTCACACCCAGCGCCATCCCGCGCGGGATAATCGTCACCTTGTGCACGGGGTCCGCGTTCGGCACCTTGAGGCCGACCAGCGTGTGCCCAGCCTCGTGGTAAGCGGTGATGCGCTTCTCCTCGTTCGAGATGACCATGCTTTTGCGCTCCGCGCCCATCAGGACCTTGTCCTTGGCCAGCTCGAAATCCGGCATGGCGACCAGCTTCTTGTTGTAGCGCGCGGCGTTCAGCGCGGCCTCGTTGACGAGGTTCGCCAAATCCGCGCCCGTGAAGCCGGGCGTGCCGCGAGCGATGACGGAGATGTCCACGTCTTCGCCCAGAGGAATCTTGCGCGTGTGAACTTTCAGGATGCCTTCGCGCCCGCGCACGTCGGGTCTGGAGACGACCACGCGGCGGTCGAATCTTCCGGGACGAAGCAGCGCCGGGTCGAGCACGTCCGGCCTGTTGGTCGAAGCGATCAGGATTACGCCGTCGTTCGACTCGAACCCGTCCATCTCGACCAGCAACTGGTTAAGCGTCTGCTCGCGCTCGTCGTGCCCGCCGCCGAGTCCTGCGCCGCGATGGCGTCCGACGGCGTCAATCTCGTCGATGAAGATGATGCAGGGCGCGTTCTTCTTGCCCTGCTCGAAGAGGTCGCGCACGCGGCTTGCGCCGACGCCGACGAACATCTCCACGAAATCAGAGCCAGAGATGGAGAAGAACGGCACGTTGGCTTCGCCAGCGATGGCGCGCGCGAGCAGGGTCTTGCCTGTTCCCGGAGGCCCCATCATCAGAACGCCTTTCGGAATGCGCCCGCCAAGCTTCTGAAACTTCTGCGGCTCCTTGAGGAATTCGATGATCTCCTGTAACTCCTCTTTAGCCTCTTCGACGCCCGCCACGTCCTTGAACGTGACGCGCTTCTGCTGGTTGTTCAAAAGTTTCGCGCGGGACTTGCCAAAGCTCAGCGCCTTGTTGCCCCCCGACTGCATCTGGCGCAGCATGAAAATCCAGATGCCGACGATGAAGAGAATCGGCGCCCAACTCAGCAGCACGCCCCAGAGCATGCTGTTGCCGGCCGTTTCTTCGTCAACTTTCTCAACCTTCGGCTTGCCGTTCGCGTCCTTTTCCGCGGCCAGCTTCATCAGCTCGGCCCGGCGAAACTCGTTCGCCAGCGGCACGCGAAACTCCTGCCCGCTCTTGTCAATGGCGGCGACTTCCTGCGGCTTGAAAACGGCCTGCTTCAGTTCGCCGTTCTGGATTTTAGCTTCAAGAGCGGTCTGGTCAATCTGCTGTACGCTCTTGCTCTGCGGGCTCCCGAAGAGCTTGTAGAGCAAGAGAGCCCCGACCACTATGAACATCCAGAAGATGATTTGTCTTGCCGTAGAACTCAAAATATTTTCCAGCCTCCGACGCCGATGATAACCCATCCGGGCGTCTTTTGTCGCTCCCGCGCACCTCACAAATCGGTCACGCGCCGCAGGGCCGAGAGCTCGGTTTCAAGTACCGGCGCGAGGTTGCTCCGTTTAGATGCCCCGGTCATACCCAGCGTTGCGCTTTTGCAGGGGCCGGGGCGCGCGGCCTTTGCCGAAAACCTCAATCTTTCATCACGAATCCTCGCCCTTGCGGGCAAAGGTCGCAAGATAGGGCAGGCCCCGCCAGCGGTCCTGAAAGCCCAGCCCGTAGCCGAAAACGTAGCTCTCGTGCGTCTCAAAGGCGCGCCAGTCCGGCTTCAATTCCACGCGCCGCCCGTCCGGTTTGTCCAGAAGCACGCACAGCTTGACGCTCGACGCGCCGTGCGCGCCCAGTTGCTTGAGCAGGTATTCTTGTGTGACGCCGGTGTCGAGCACGCCTTCGACCAGCAGGACGTCGCGCCTGGAGAGGTCAACCTGCGTGCTGAAAGAGATGTCCTGAAGGCCGCCGAGCGACTGGTGGTCGTAGCGCAGGAAAGCCGTGCGGCACTGGGCATTGAGGGCACGCAGCAAATCCGCCAGGAAGACGAAGCTGTCGTCCAGCACGCCCAGGACTGTGAAGTCTCGCCCCTCGTAAGCCCGACCGATTTCACGGGCCAGTTGTTGGACCCGGTCGGCAATCTCCACTGCGCCGTAAACCTCTACGATCTCGTCCGTCATCCCCTTCAAGCCCCGCTTTCAATCAGCATCAGGCCGCCAAATCGAAAAACCGCCTGCGAAATGAGGCGGCATGTCACAGGGGATTGTAGAGCTTGAGCGTCCCCTTTTTCAACCTATTTACGCGAAGGCGGCAGCGATCGGTTTTGGCGAGCTTGAGGGAGAGGGGCGCTTTTATGCTTGCCTGCAACCTTCCATCCTCAACGATGTTTCCGTGAAAACCTTGACGTACATCCGAAATAGGGACTAAGTATAGGAGGACAATTCAACTTCTGGAAGGAGCTTTCTGAATGAAGAGGATATTCACAACGCTGCTGCTCGTCGCTTCTCTCTGCGGTTCAGTCGTCGCCTTGGACTGGCGTGCGTCAACACGATCTAACGAGACGACACTCTCCACGGTCGCAAACGCACCGCATCCGGCACTTCTCCAACGGAACAATCGTCGTCGCTGGCGTCGCCGCTGGGTTAGACGCCATCGGAACAACGGTCGCTGGGACAATCGTGGTGATAATAACGGACGGTGGAACAGGCGGCGGTGGAATAATCGGCGCGGTCGCGGGCGTAGCGGTCATGATATGCACTGAGGGAAGACGCACAATCCTGGCACAGAGTGCTATGGATTGGATACCGAGCTGAATTAAAAGGCGGCGAGTTGTCTTAAAGACTCGCCGCCTTCTCATTTAACGTGCAGGCGCAGACGCCCTCGCCTGCGCTCGACGAAACTTCCTCCGGGCAACTCCGCGCGCCGGTTTCCGCGCTCTCCTTCCAATAGCTTCTCGACGCCGAGCAGATGAACCAACTCCAGACGCCTTAAATCGCCGCGCCCGGAACTGATCCACAGCCGCAGCGCACGCCTGCGAACGGCCGCCGCCGCTCGCGCCAGAACATTGACGTCGAGCGTCTCGCCGGTTGCCACCCCGCTCCCATCCGTCGCGCCCTCTCCTGCTTCACCTGCCGTCTTGAGCAACTCTTCGGCGGCCGTCGTCAGGAACGCTGCGTCCTCGCGCAACAATTCGGCCGTCCGGGCCAGAGACTCCGCTGCGCGCGGGTTGAAACTCTCCATCAGGGGCAGGAGACGGCGGCGCACGCGCACGCGCGCGAACCTTTCATCCTCGTTCATCTCGTCTCTGCGAAAACTCACCTCGCGCTCAAGGCAATAGCTTTCGGTCTCGGCGCGCCTGGCCCAGCGAAGGAGCGGTCTCGCCAGCACGACGCCGCTTTGCGAGTCGAGCGCACGCACGGGCTCCATGCCGCCCAGGCCCTCCGCGCCGCTTCCACGCAGCAGGCGCATCAAGACCGTCTCCGCCTGATCGTCCAGCGTGTGCGCGGTCAGCACAACGCGCGCCCCTGTCTTGTCAGCGACTCCGGCCAGAAAGCAGTAGCGCGCGCGCCGCGCGGCCTGTTCCAGATTGTCGCCCGTCTCAACAGCGCGCCGTTTGACGGGCGCTTTACCGAGCTCTATTTCGCAGCCCAGCCGGGCGGCCAGCTCCGCCACCCAACGCGCGTCCGCACCGCCCGCGCGCCCGCGTAGACTGTGATCCAGATGAGCCACCGTCAGCTTCAGAGTGAGGCGGCTAGTCTGCCCCAGTTCGTCCAAAGCCAGCAGCAGGGCTGTCGAATCCGCGCCCCCGGAGACGGCGACGACCACGCGCTCGCCCACCATTGGCAGCGCTAGACGTTTCCACTCCGCCAGCAGGCGCTGCGCAAAGCGCCCTGGCCGAGGGCGAGCATGGACGGCGCTGCGCTCAAGGTTCTTTTTCACGAGCACTATTATAATAAAGCCCCGCGCTCTTTCCGCAGGGCTTTCCGAAAGTTCAGGGGTGAAAGTTTTGTGCGTATGGATGAAGAAGGGGGGCGCGGGCTTCCTTTTCACCCGCGCCCGTAGAGTAAATCGCGCGCCGGTATTAATCGACAGGAGGGCTCGCGGGCTTGCTCTCGGCCTCTGGCTGAGGACTCGGCTGCGACTCCTGTCCCTGCCTGTTCATTTCGCCCTGGAGTCTGTTGGCCTGTTCGGAGCCGTACTTGCCCATCTGCCTGAGTATGTCGAGCTGCTTTTTGGCCCCGGCCCGGTCGCCTTGCTTGAGTAGGTTCAGGCCCAGGGCGTATTGCCTTTCGGCTTCGTGCATCTTTATCTTCGCCTGTAGGAGCCTGACCAGGACCGGCTTGTCCATCTGTTTAAGTATTTCGACTTGCTTGGCGGCCAACGCCGTGTCACCTTTTTTGGAGTAAGACAAGCCCAGGTTGTATTGCGCGTCAGGATTGTCTTTTCGCCGCTCGATGGCCCGCCAGTAACAGCCGATGGCGTCGTCGTATTGGCCCTTCTGGTGATAAGCCAGACCCTGCTGCAAGTAAGCGTCTGCGTACTGGTTCACAGCGGCCTCGGATTGCTGGCCCAGAACCATCTGGTACTGCGCGATGGCGCTGTCGTAATCCCTCAACTCAAAGTACGCGCGGCCGCGCTTGATGTAGGCCTCGAAGTAGTCCGGCTTAACAGCCGTCGCCTGCCCGTAGTGATTGACGGCTTCTTCGTAATTCTTATCCATGTAAGCCTGCTCGCCCTGCTGGAAGTGCTGGCGGGCGGCCTTGGTGCGCGAGTAGCGCGTGATGGCGAAGGCCCCAATAATCACCCCGACAATCAGGATGACAGCCGCGGCACTGATGATCAGCCATTTTCGCGGCAGCCCGAGCAAGCGCGGCTCCGTCTTCTGAAGAAGCCCGACCGCCGCATTATTCTTCGATTCAGGTTTTTTCTGCTCCTCCGCCTGACCGCTTTGCGCCGCCCCCCGGTCCTCAGCTTTTTCGTCCGGCGCTTCAACTGCCGCGCGCACCTTGGCCCCTGAAGGCTCCTCCCTGGGCTGCTCCTTTTGTCGCTCCTCGTCCGCCGCGGGCGGCGTCGGCGCTACGGTTGTCGCAAGGTGCGCCTGGACCTCCTTTAATTTAGCCGTGGCCTCGGTCTTGTCCGGCTCCAGTTGGACAACGGTTTGAAGTTTATGTTCGGCGGTTGACCAGTCCTGGCGTCCGATGGCGGAGAGCGCATCGCTGTAGAGGGCGTCGCTTTGAATGCGCTTGCGTTCTTCCTCGCTGATCTGCTTGACGTCGAATATTTTTCCGTCGGGCGCGCGCAAGTAGAGCACGGGCGTGCCCCACTCCAGGCTGTTGCCTTCTGCGAAAATCGTCTTGCGCGCCTCGGCCAGGGCGGCGTCTACAGGGTAGTTGTCCGCTATCGCCCCGTAAAATTCGCGCGCCAGGCTGATGGCCGCCTGGTCCGTAATCTCGAACTGCATGGCGACGACCGCCGGCACTCCCTGCTGGAGCAGGCTCTGGGCCACGCCCGCGTAAGAGTCCGTCTCAGAGCCGCGCGCGCCCTCGCAGGCGTTGAGCACCGCCAGGCGCATCGTTTCCTCGTCGTGCAGCAGAGCGCCAAGCTCCTGCCCGCTGACCAGACGGTCGCGTCCGCCCTCGCCCTCCATGACGAGCACGCCGCACTGGCTCTGATGGTCGAACCCGCCGTGGCCGATGAAGTGCAGGACGTGATACTGCTTGCGCCTCAACTGGCGCTGCAAGCCGATCAGAGAGGCATCGTCCAGCCGCTCTAGCTGAACCATGCCCTGCTGCTCCAACTCGCCGAGCGCCTCTTTCAAGATTTTCCACTCGCGCTCGACGTCCAACTCTTCGTACTCACTCTGCGCAGGGCTGGAAATCATCGCCAGCACGCGTAGGGGCGCGGCGACGGTCAGCGGGCGAATCCGCTCCGGCAGGTCCATGTAACGCACCAGCGGCGTCCGGTTGGAGATGGAGATGAAGCGGTTGAGGCGCGAGTTGTAGAGATATTCCCAGGGCAGGACGGCCAGTTCCGGGACCTCCGTCAGGTGCAGCCGCAGCCGCAACCCGATTCCCTGGCGCTCCGCCTCCTCTATACTGCTGCGCAGGCAGGACTGCACGTCCCCGCTGAAGATCGTGTTGAAGAGGCGCTCGCCGAATTGTTTGACGGCGACGACTTCCGGCGATTCGACGCGCCTCATCTTCCTCCCTCTCGTGTGACCGAGCTTGAGCAGGAGGTTCTCCACCTCCGTGCTGGAGAAAGGCAGCTTGAACTCGCAGCTCGCTTGACCCGACGGCGAGTTGATGACTTCCACGCGGTAACCATCCTGACCGCGCTCTATCTCCAGGTCAAAGTCCAGGTAGGTGACGCTCTCCACGGCGTTCTCCTTTCGGGCGGGGGGGGGTGCCGACCCTCAGCCTCGACTGTTAATAGCCTCGCTGCGCCCCGCCCTCATATTCCTAGTTTTTCACTTGGGAACTATCTAGATTGATGCGGGCGGCACTCCGGGGACCTTCTGCCGGGCCGAAAACCTAGAATTTATGAGAAGGCTTCCGGCTGTCTGACCTGACGTTGGCAAGGGCCGTGCCAGCTAATAATGGAGCATACTTTAACAGCTTTTAGCTTCGGAACTCTAGATTTTATGGGCGAATGATTGCTGGATGTGAACAGTTGGCGACAGTCCGCTTTCCCTGTGTGTACATCTGTGGACGTCAGCCGTGCTTACTTGTCGGAGACGACCATCGTGCCCGTCCCCTCGTCGGTGAAGACTTCGGCCAGGAGCGCGTTGCGAAGGTTGCCGTTGACGATGTGCGCGCTGCGGACGCCGCGGCCCAGAAGCTTCGTGATGCTCTGTAGCTTAGGGATCATGCCGCCCGTCGCCTTGCCTTCACGAATCAAGGCTTCGGCGTCACTGACGGTGAGGCGCGAGAGTTTCGTCTCCGGCTCGCCCGCGCGCAGGTAGATTCCGTCAACGTCCGAGAGCAGGATCAACTTTTCCGCTTCCAGCCGGACGGCTATCTCGGCGGCGATGGTGTCCGCGTTGATGTTGAAGACCATGCCTTCGGCGTCTGCCCCGAGCGAAGAGATAACCGGCAGATAGCCGCGGTCCAGCAGCACGCAGAGCAGCTTGACGTTAATCTCCACCACGTCGCCTACGTGCCCGAAGTCAACGTGCTCACGCTCGCCCGTCTCGCGGTTCAGAATCTCTTTCGGCGGGCGGCGCTCGGCGTGAACGATGTTCCCGTCAACGCCGGACAGCCCGACAGCCTCCACGCCTCTGTGCCTGAGCGCGGCGAGAATGTCGGTGTTAATCTTTCCGGCGAAGATCATTTTGGCCATCTCCAGCGTCGCGTCGTCCGTCACGCGCCGTCCGTTGATGATGGTCTGCGCGACGCCCATCTGCGAGGCCAGCTCCGACAACTGCTTGCCGCCGCCGTGCACGACGCAGAGGCGGATACCGACCTGGTGAATGAGGGCGAGTTCTTCGGCCAGCGACGCGAGGTTCGCTGCCTCCTCCGTCGCCTTGCCCGAAAGCTTGACGACGAAAGTCTTGCCCTGGAACCGCTGAATGTACGGCAGGGCCTCGCGCAACAGGTCCAGGCGAAGCTGATTCGCAACGTCGAGCATAACTTTTATCTTCCCAGGAGGTGCGCCATGACGGCCTTCTGCGCGTGCAGGCGGTTCTCTGCCTCGTCAATGACGACCGAGGATGGCGAGTCAATGACGGTGTCCGAGACGATCACGTTGCGGCGCACCGGCAGGCAGTGCATGAAGATCGCCTCGCGCGTGCGCTTCATCTTCCGCTCGTCAACGATCCACTCGGCGCGGTGCAGGGCACGCGCCTCCAAATCTTTTTCCGGCGCGCCGTAGAAGCGGCGGCTGCCCCAGCTCTTCGCGTAGACCACCTCCGCGCCGTCAAAGGCCGCGTCCACATCATCCGTTATAACCAAAGACCCGCCTTCGTCTTCCGCCCGCCGCGCGACATCCTCCATCAACTCTTCGTCCAATTCGTATCCGGGCGGGTGCGCGATGACGAGCTCGTGCCCCATCTGCGCGGCAGCGAGCGCGAAGCTGTTGGGCACGGCCATCGGCAGAGGCTTCGGGTGCCAGGCCCAGGTGAGCAGCACGCGCTTGCGCCCTGTGCCAAGTTTTTCGCGCACGGTCATCATGTCGGCCAGGGCCTGACACGGATGGTGCATAGCCGATTCGAGATTAATCACCGGAACGTCCGAGTGTTTCGCGAAAGCATTGAGGATGGGGTCGCGCCGTTCCTCCTCCCAATCCTTGAGGGCCGCGAACGTCCTGACCCCGATGGCGGCGCAGTAGCGACCGAGAACGCGCACGAACTCCGCGACGTGCTCCGTCTTGTCCCCGTCCATCACGACGCCGTCACGGTGCTCCAGCGTCCAGCTCGTCCCGCCCGGCTCCAGCACCACGGCGTTTCCGCCCAGCTCATACGCCCCGACCTGCATGGAGGCGCGCGTGCGCAAAGAAGGATTGAAGAAGACGAGCGCTAAGGATCGCCCCTCCAGCGGCCGCGAGCGGTCGTCGCCGCTCTTGAACCGCAACGCCGCAGCGATCAAGCCTTCCAACTCCTCGCGCGTCCAGTCCCCGGTTGATAGAAAATCTACAGGCATCGCTCACCAAGAATGAACCGCGGACTGCGGTGTCAAATAATCTCCTTCAAAGCCTCAACAAGCAGGTCAACCTCTTCGCGCCCCAGGCAGAGAGGCGGCAGAAGCCTCAGCACGTTAGGGTCGCTCGACGTGCCCGTGATGATGCGCCGTTCGAGCAGCGCCTGGTGAACGGGTGCAGCCTTTTCCTGAAACTCCAGCCCCAGGAGAAACCCTAAGCCGCGCACGCCGACGACGCCCGGAATCTGTGCCAGCCGCTCGCGCAAATGGCTCTCGATGGCCTTGACGTTCTCCAGCATCCCGTCGGCCTCAATAGCTTCGATGGTCGCGCTGACGGCCGCCATCGCCAGCATCCCGCCGCCGAAAGTCGTCCCTAGATCGTTCTCCCTGACGTGCGAGGAGACCGCTTCGTTGACCAGGCACGCAGCGACGGGGACGCCGCTGCCCAGCGCCTTCGCCAGTGTAATCACGTCCGGCACAACCAGGCCGCCCGCCGCGCTCCCAGCGAAGAACCATTCCCCGGTCCGCCCCACGCCCGTCTGCACCTCATCGTAAACAAGAAGCATCCCGCGCTCGTCCGCTAGCTGACGCAGCCCGCGATAAAACTCAGCGCCGGCCATGCGCACGCCGGCCATCGATTGAATCGGCTCCAGCATGACGGCGGCCACCGTTTCGTCCGCGAGCTTTGCGACCGATTCCAGGTCCCCGAACTCTGCGAAGAGATGCCCCGGCACGTTCGGGCGGCCAAGCTCGCGATACTTCCCTAAGCCTGTCGCGCTGATGGCGTCGGCCGTGCGTCCGTGGAAGCTGCCGGTGAAAGTGATGATCTTCTCCCTACCCGTCGCCATTCGCGCCATGCGCATAGCGTTCTCGTTGGCCTCTGTGCCGGAATTGCAGAAGAAGGCTTTGCTGATGGGCGCGGGCGCGAGCGAAACCAACTGCTCCGCCGCGCGTGCGCGGACCTCCGAGTAAACTAGATTGGAGTAGAAGAGCAGCGCTTCCGCCTGGGCCGAAATCGCGGCCACCACGCGCGGGTGGCAATGGCCCGTTCCCGCCACCGCGTGCCCGCCGTAAAGGTCCAGGTAACGCTCACCGTCGGCAGCGATCAGCCAGACGCCCTCGCCGCGCACCGCGGCAATCGGCATCTTCTTGTAAGTCTTAAGCTGAAATCGCTCCTCACTCTCCATAGTCCGGAGTCCGGAGTCCGGAGTCTGGAGTCTTGTTTCCAACTCCAAGCTCTCCTGACTCCCTTGACTCCGGACTTCGGACTCCAGACTGTTCTTCATGGATTGCTCCCCGTGAGAATCAGGCCCGTCTTCTCGTCCAGGCCCGCCATCAGGTTCATGTTCTGCACGGCCTGGCCCGCCGCGCCTTTGACCAGATTATCAATCGCAGAGAAGACGACGAGCTGGCGACCGCGCGCGGCGAACCCTATGTCGCAGAAGTTGGTCGTCTTCACCCAGTTGATGTCGGGCGAGCCCTTGACCAGCCTGACGAAGAACGAGTCGCGGTAGAAATCCGCGAAGAAAGAGCGCAGCTCGTCCTCCGTCATCTCCTTTTTCGCCTCGACGTAAACGGATGCGAAGATGCCGCGCGCGACCGGCAGACTGTGCGTCATAAAAACCAGCTCGCTCGTGAAATCTCCGACCGCGCGCAGCTCCTGCTCGATTTCGGGCACGTGCTGGTGCGTGAAAGGCTTGTAGGCGTAGAAGGAGTTCATGCGCTGCGGGTGGTGCGTGTTGGCCGCGGGCTTCGCGCCCGAGCCAGAAGAGCCTGTCTTGGCGTCAACAATCACGCGCCCGTCAATCAGGTTATTCGCCACGAGCGGCGCGAGCGCCAAGAGCGTACCCGTCGCGAAGCACCCCGGATTGCTAACGCGGCTCGCACCCCGCACGGCCTCGCGGTTCGTCTCCGT
>DATEMM010000187.1:0-15274 GCA_035275605.1 Pyrinomonadaceae bacterium | reverse complement strand
CGCTGCGCGTGTCAGAATCAATCTCGACAGCCTTGGTACGCGCGCGCGAATCCCACACGGTCGGCTCGCCCCCGCGCAGGCGGACAATCTCATCGGCGGCCGTGTAGGTAGCTGTCTGGGCGCGGCCGTTACGGTCCCGCTCGTTGAACTTGGCGTCGCCCTGCGCGTCCAGACGCTCTATGTCCTGCGTCTCGCGCACGAAGGCGGCGGTCATCTTCTGGGCGGTGATGGTGCGCTGCGCCCGGTCCTCGGTCGGTTGCAAAGGGTCCAGGACGGCCTTCGTCTCGCCGCCTGAGGCCGTGAACTCGCGCGCTAGGTTGCCGACCTCGAAGAAGTCGCAGGTGAACTGCGGCGCGGTTAAAGTCTTTCGGTCCGCGGTCGCGCTCCTTTGCACAGGGTCCACGACCAACTCGGCGTTGCCCGCGGCCTCGGCCCTTTCCAGGTCGCGCCCAGTAGTTCGCCAGACGAGTTTCACAGAGTCCGCCGTCAAACGCTTGTTCGCGGCGCGCGGATCATTGGCGCGCGACTGCGGCGCGCCGAGCGTCAGCACGGAGCGACCGCCCGCAGCGCGCATCTCTCTCAAGAGGCTGCGCTCTTTCTGCGGCTGAAAATCTACTTCGAGGCTGCCCGCGCCCGCCAACTCCATCTGGGAGTCCGCGTCCAGGCTTCGCGCGCGGACGTCGCGCGTGGCCGCGGCTTTCTGTAGCTGCTGGTCCGCGTCGAAGAAAAAATCCATGTCGGCGGCATGAACTTCGGCCGCGCGCCCTTCGTTCATGGAGCGCAGGTAGGAGTTCCCGCGCGCCTCTATCTTCTGCACGCGCTTCTGCTGGTTGAGCGTGGCGGACAACTGCTCGCCGCTCATCACGTCGCGCTCCTGTTCGGCGGTCGCCCCTCCGGTGAAATTGAGATGAAGGCTCGCCTGATCGAACGCGGCGCGCGCGGCGCGGATAGTTACGGGGCGTGCGCGGACAGAAGTTTTTTGAGAATGGGCGGCCTGCGCTGCGTCTGGCGCGACCGTGATGACGACGTCCTTGTGCAGGTCCAGCTTCTTGTTTTTCGCGTCCACGAGCGCGCCGGTCGAGCTGCCCGAGACGTTCTCGCGCGTGAAGGTGATGGGAGAACTGGTCTCAGCAATCTCCGTGGCCTGGTCGTAGGCGATCTTCTCGGTCCTGGCCTTCAAGGCATCGCGCGTCTCTATCTGGACGTCGCCCGCGAACCAGACTTTAGCTTTGTTGGAGCCGTGCTCGTCCGGCAGGTAGACGGCCTTGTGAGCGGAGATTTGATCGGGCTTGTCTCCCTTCTCCGGGTAGACCTCCAGATGCACCTCTTCCAGCTCGTGATGGTTGTCCGAGAAGGTGACATCGCGCGCCGCGCGCACCAGCAGGCGCAAGCGGTCCCCGTCCATCACGCGCCGCTCGTAGCCCTCAATGACGCTCGTCACCTGCTTCGACAGCTCGGGCGCTTCGCCGCGCATTCGAAACGGCTCATGATTGCGGTTGCGGTAATAAGAGATGCCGACGTAAATCAGCCCGGCCCCCAGCACCACGAGCGCCAGCACGCGCGCCACCACCGGCAGCCGCGCCCGCCAACCAACATCGATTACCTTTTTCCGCCTGACTTCCTGCATAAAAAAGTACTGAGTACTGAGTACTGAGTGAAAAGACAAAAAGCTTTTTTCTCAGTACTCAGTACTCATCACTGTTTTTAACGTCTTTCACACATAACTGCAACCTGGTCTCGCCCTGCCAGGTGTTGGGCTCAAGAGTGTAGGCCAGTTCGATGCGCTGGCCCGCGCGGAGAGTTCGCCCGGCGAGTTCGTCCACGCCGCTCCACCAGACGGCTTCGAGCGGGCGATTCTCCGGCCCCGCGAGGCGAAGCTTCAGGTGCTTATCTTTCATCACGCGCGGCTCTGAAAGAAGACGCAGGTTGCGAGTCAGAAAGAGCGGGCGCGGGTTGCCGGCCCCGAAAGGCTCCAGCACGCGCAGCTCGTCCGCAAGCTCAAGCGTCACCTTCTCGGCAGGCAGTTCCGCGTCCACCTTGATGGTCGGCACAAGGTCCGCGTCCGCCAACGCACCCAGGGCGTGCTCGTTCAGGCGGCGGCGAAGCTCCGGAATCTGCTCGCGCCGAATCGTCAGGCCGGCGGCGTGCGAGTGCCCGCCGAACTTGACGAAAAGGTCCGCACACTCTGTCAGGCCGTTCAGCAGATGATAAGCCTCTATACTGCGCGCAGAGCCGTGCCCGTCGTCGCCCTCCAGCGAGATGACGATGCAGGGCCGGTTGATTCTTTCCGCGATCTTCGAGGCCGCGATGCCGATGACGCCCCTGTGCCAGCCATCCCCGCTGATGACGGCGACGTGCGCCCGCTCTGTGAAATCCGTAGAGGATTCGAGTTCGTCCAGGGCGCGCTGAACGATCTCAGCTTGAACGCTCCTGCGCTCGCGGTTGCGTGCGTCCAGGTGCTCAGCCAGACGGCGCGCCTCCGTGGGGTCCTCAGTCTCGAAAAGCTCGACGACGGCGC
The DNA here is from genome assembly GCA_035275605.1 of Pyrinomonadaceae bacterium. Classification (GTDB taxonomy): domain Bacteria; phylum Acidobacteriota; class Blastocatellia; order Pyrinomonadales; family Pyrinomonadaceae; genus QHXM01. The sequence goes on along the minus strand of DATEMM010000187.1, from coordinate 12,756 downwards.
GCGCCGCGTCCATGCGACCTGCGGCGTTGATGCGCGGGCCGATGCGGAAGCCCAGATCGTAGGCCGTCATCCCCTCCCCGCCCGTAAAACCCGCCACACTCATCAGGGCACGCAGGCCAGGGTTCGTGGCTCGCGGCAAATCCTTGAGCCCGAGCGCGACGATGACGCGGTTCTCGCCGACAAGCTGCGCAACGTCCGCGACCGTGCCGATGGCGACCATCTTCAGGAAGCCGCGAATCTGGGACTCGCGCCCGCGCTCGCGGAAGAGCGCATGTGCCAGTTTGAATGCGACCCCGACGCCCGCCAGGTTCTTGTCTGGGTAGGTGCAGCCCTGTTGGTTTGGGTTGAGGACGCAGAAGGCCGGCGGCGCGCCTTCGCCCTCGTCCGGCAGGTGGTGGTCCGTGACGATGACGTCGAGGCCGTTCTCGCGCGCCCACTCCAGCGGCTCGAAGGCGCGGATTCCGCAGTCAACGCTGATGACGAGCGTGAAGCCTTCTTCGCGCGCCTTCTCCAGGGCCGCCTGCTGTATGCCGTAGCCTTCCGTGAAGCGGTGCGGGACGTGAAAGCCCGTTTGTGCGCCGAGCAGTTTGAGGGCGCGCAGTAAGACGACTGTGCCGGTTGTCCCGTCAACGTCGTAGTCGCCGTAGACCAGAATCTTCTCGCCCTCGCCAATCGCCCGCAGGACGCGCTCGACCGCGCGGCGCATCCCCGACAGGAGGTACGGGTCATGAAGTTGTTCGAGTGAAGGGTTGAGGAATTTTTGGGCCGATTCGACGTCCCCGTAGCCGCGCGCAATGAGCAGGCTGGCGACGATCCTAGAAACAGAGAGCTGGCGCGCCAAGGCTGCGGCGCGCTCCGGGTCGTGCTCGCGCACAATCCAGCGCTTCTCTAAGGGATGAGGGATGTGGGCGGAGGGATGAAAGGAAGATTTTTCACCTGGGGTTTTACTCATCCTTCATTCCTCGTCCCTCCGCCCTTATTCCGCGAACCAGCCGTTGTCGTCCAGGAGCTTGACGCCGATGCGCTGCTTGCCGTCGCCAGCATCCGTCCAGATACCGTTGACTTCGGCGTTGATGGTTCGGCCGTAGGGTGGAGTGAGGCGGACGCTGTCCCCGAGGTTGACCGCCGCGTCCGTAGCGAGGGTCGCGCCGCCGCGGCTGACCCTGACGGCGATGGCCTCGGCGTGAAAAGGCTCGCCCGTGGGCGTCTGGCCCTCAAGCGCGACGGCGAAGTCCACTGGGACGCGCGGGCTGCGCGGGCGCTGCGAGGGGATGGTACCCTCGCGCTTCAATTCTTCATTCATCAGACTTGCTGCTGCCCTCTCTATCTCTCGTCCCCCGCAAGGCGGGACGTATTCTTATTTCCAGATGAGGAGGGGGCAGGAGTAGTTTACCTAATCTTGATGATTATTGTTAGTGCCGACGTGTAAAAGATGTGTTTTCCTATTTCATCTCCTTAATTTTCTTCAACAATTCATCAGCCAGCGCGGATTTTAATTGCACGAGCTGCTTGTGCTGCTCAAGGGCGGCGCGTTTATCACCTTGAATTATATACGTCACGCCAATCTCGAAATATTTTTGACCGGGCTCGTCAGGATAGTTCACCTTACCAAAGAGCTCGATGGCCTCCGCGTACTGGCCTTTCAGACGTGCCATTCGCCCGAGGTAGAGATTCCTGGTCGAAGAATCATTAGCTTCGAGGCGATTCATTGCTTCCCTGTAGTAATGAATCGCCTCATCGTTTTTTCGCATTTCTTCATGAATCTTGGCGAGCTCTTTGTAAGGGAAGTAGTCGGTCGGCGCAACTTCAATTGACCTGTTCAAATATTCGATGGCTTTGGGATAATCTTTCTGGACTTTATAGATAGTGCTCAAGTCAAGATATGCCTGTAAATACTTCGAGTCATATTTGATTGCATTGAGCAGTTGCCTGATGGCTTCACTGACGTCTTTCTTGTGGTAATACACCTGGCCCAACTGCCAGTACGCCCTGGCATGGTCCGGCTTGAGTTCAATTGTCTGTTTGAGAAGTCCTATCGCTGCATCGTCATTGTCTTTGAGCCTATAGTAAACCCCGGCCATGCTGAAATAATACTCCGGATTCTTCGGATCATTTTCGGAGGCTTTCTTGTAATTGGCCAGCGCCTCGTCGGCGTTGGAGTGGGCCTCATAAACCGCCCCCAACGCGTTGTAAGAAAAGACGTGATCGGGTCTGATTTCGATGGCTTTCTTCAGCCACTTGAGCGACTCGTTAAAGTCCTCGTCCTTTTTGCCCTGGAGAAACCTTATAGCGTAGGTAGTCCCCAGATAGTAATACGGGCCTGGGTTTATGGCCGGCCCGGTCCTTAGCGCATTCGCTTTATTTAGCGCGGCTATAGTCTCTTCGATTTTGTTTTGAGCCACATAGATGCTGGCGAGCGTTTCGTAGTACGAAGCCTCCGTCGGCTTAAGCCTGATAGCTTCTCGCACGTACACGAGGGCCTCATCCAAACGTTTCAGCCTGGCGTAGGCCGATCCGACGACCAGATTTCTACTGGCCTTACTGGACTCTCTCGTTTCAAACAGAAGCGCCTTTTTGAATTGATCGAGAGCCTCTTCATTTTTGTCCTGCGCGGAGTAAATATTTCCCAGCATGCCATAGGCCGACGGGTAATCCTGCTTCAGGATGATAGCCTGATTAAATTGGTCAACAGCTTTGTCGATTAGCTCTGCTTTCAGCTTGCCATCGGGGGTAAACTCGCTTTCGAAATAGTAAATGTAGCCCGAATACCAGTGGAACTCGGCCTTGAGCCGGTTGAACCCGACATCGCATTTCGCCTCCATCAAGAGCAGCCGGTCCTCAAGCTCCTTAACTTTGTCGAAATAAACTTTGAGCTGCGTGCTGGCATCCTGAAAGCGAAACTGATACGCCAGGGCCACCGCCAGAGATTGATTCAGGTTGGGGTGATCGAATTTCCGCTCCCGAGCCCTCTCAAGGTTGGCAGTCGCTTGCCGGGCGGAGGCGTGCAACTCCTCCAGGTATTGCATGCCGGCCTTTCTAATATCGGTATATCCAAAACTGCTCAGCCTGGTGTAGGCGGCAGTCAGTTGTGTGTTACCCAGATAAAGGTACGCCGTGGGCTGCTGCGGAGTAAGGCTCATGGCTTTCTCGAATTGCGCCATTGCCTCCGGCCATCTTTCCCGTCGCCACTCCAACTCCCCTAAAGCCAGGTGCGCCGCCGCACGGTCTTTGTCTGGGATTGATTTATTGTTGATGACAAGATTGATGAGCGCGATCGCCTCATCGTATTTCTGCTGAATTGCATAAACCTGCCCGAGTCCTATGTTGGCTTCGGTGCTATCGCGTTTAATATCCAGAGCCTTCTGAAACTGTTCTCGCGCCTCGTCGTAGCGCTCCTTGCCGGCGTATGCATAGCCCAGCCCGACGAGCGCTTCCAGGTAATTGTTCTTAAGCTCAAGGGCATTACGGTAGGCTGCTATCGCAGAGTCATAACAATAAAGGTCGGCGTAGACGTTCCCCATGCCATAGAAGGAGCGTGCCTCTTTCGGGCTTAAGTCCCTGAATACTCTCTGGTAGTGAGCCAATGCCTGTTTGTAATCATTTTTATCGCGTGCCTGGTTGCCTTGTTCGATTTCCTGCTCTATTTCTCCCTGCTTTTCGTCCAGGCGCTCGCTCGGCGACGAAGAAGCCTTCTCCTCAGGTGTCTTGCTACGTTTATCCAGGCGTTTGCTTTGAATTCGACCCTCATTCGTTTTGGGGTTCGGGGAGCGGTTAGCTTGAACACCGCCGATTCTTCCAACCCAATCCTGGGCAAAAGCAGGCTGAAAGCCGCAGCAGAAGAGCAGCGCCAGGGCGAGAATGAACAATTGCGACATGGAGGAAGAATGAAGCCGGTTGGACATGGGGTGCGAGCTTCCTTTCTCTTGAGTTGAGGCGCGAGGTTGTCTACGGGCTTGCTCGTTTATTGCCAGACACTGACTGTTTTATCTTCGCCCCCGGTCAGTAAGGTTTGTCCGTCGGGTGAAAAAGCGACGGACCTTAGGAGCGCTTGCGCTCTGCCTTGGCTGGTCGTGAGAAGCTTGGAAGTTTGAGCCGTAATGTCCCACAGTCTGAGTGTATTGTCCTCGCCAGCGCTGACTAGAGTTTTATTGTCCGGTGAAAAGGCAATTGAGATTATAGGCTGGGCGTGGGCCTTGAGCGGTGCTATCTCAGCCCAACCTTGCGGCTCCGGCAGATGTAACCATAGTTTGACCGTTTTGTCACTGCTGCCACAAGCCAGGTACTTGCCGTCCGCAGAGAAAGCTACAGCGGCGCACGTCTGGTCTGGGCCGGACGGCTTCAAGACCATACTCTGACCGTTGCCCCTGACATCCCACAGGCGCAGGGTATTGTCATAACTTGCGCTAACCAGGGTGCGTCTATCCGGTGAAAACGCGAGGGCCAGCACCGCGTTATGATGGCCTTCAAGGATTTTTGACTTCCAGCCACCACGTACATCCCAGAGTCTAATTTCTTTGTCGCCATTTTTCGGCTCGCTGCCCACGCTGGCGAGGAAATCGCCGTCGGGTGAGAACGCCAGACGGATGACAGGCTTGGTATGTTCGCTGAGTGGGGGCTCTATGGGTTTGCCGGTTTGCGTATCCCAGAGCCGGATAGTTTCATCGTAGCTGCCGCTGGCCAAAGTTTTCCCGTCAGGCGAAAACGCGACCGAGTAGACAGCCCCCGTGTGGCCTCTCAACGTGAATCGAATTCCCCACGTCTTCGCGTCCCACAGGATAATTGTCTTGTCTTCGCTGCCGCTCGCCGCGAGAGTGCCATCAGGCGATAAGGCAACGGACCATACGACCCCCTCGTGATTCTGCAACCTGCGCCGGAGTTTCAAATCCGCGGGCGTGGCGATTAAGGGCGTCTTGAGGTTCTCCGGCGACATTACCGTGGCCTCAGGCTTGTTTGAAACCGCCGGGGTAAACCAACTGGGGAAAGCCAAACGCACGACGACAGCAAGACCTGCGAGTAAGACGAGCGTAATTCCGATGACGAACCAGGAGCGGCGTAACCGGCTCGGGCGCGCTAGCTCCTTATCGGGCGATGAAACTGCCTCGGTGCCGTTACCCGCACTTGGCTCATACAGGGGCACTCGCTTCAAAGTCGAGCGATCTTCCTGAGCATTGGCCAGTACTGGTTGAAGAGTTAATCGAGCAGCCGAGCGGGGTAGCTCGGCTGCTACTTCTTCGCATGAGCGCGCAAGCGCGTCGCGCATCTCCCTGGCGGAGCCGAAGCGATCCCACCAGCGCACAGCCATCGCCTGCGAGATAACCTGAGAGACCGCCGGCGAGATGGCCGGGTTCACATCGCTGGCCGTTCGCAGCGGGTCGCTCTGACCTTTCTGTAAAGCTTCGTCTCGCAACGGGGCCGAAACAGGAAGCTGTGCAGTGAGCAGGTGATATAGCGTCGCGCCAAGCGCGTAGATGTCGCTCTGCGGTTCTGTGCCAGTGTCTTGCAACTGCTCCAGCGGCGCGTACTCGCGCGTAAAGCCGAGGACACTGGAGCTGCTTTGCCCTTCGATGATGGTTGACATCTGCCCGGTTACGCCTTTGGCTAAACCGAAGTCAAGCAGGTAGACATCACCTTCGTCAGTCAACTTGATGTTGGACGGCTTGATGTCGCGGTGAATAATCGGCTCGGGTCGGCTGTGCAGATATTCGAGCGCGGCAAGAATTTTATCGGCCCAGGGCAGAAGCTCCTGACAGGTAAATGGCCCTTGCTTTTGGCGCAGCCGGTTCCTCAGGCGCGAGGTGAAGTCTTCACCCTCTATAAAGTCCATGACGAGAAACTGCGCCCCGTCATGAAAGAAGTAGTCCGTCACGCGCGGAAGAGAATCGTGCCTCAGGCTGTGCAGCAGCTTGGCTTCTCGTTCGAAAGCCTTGCGCAGCCTATCCAGATTGGCTACCTCTTCCCTGGTTTCTTTGATGGCTACGCCACAGCCGAAGACTTCGTCCACAGCTTTGTAGACGTGGCCGAAACCACCGCCGCCAATTTTTTCCAGAATGCGGTAACGCTCTTTAAGGCGAGTGTCAGGTGCCAGCATAGTCTAATGAGGGGCACTGAGGACAGCCACTTCTGCTAGTCAGCCGGTCTGCTTAGAATCCGTCCCGTGTGAAGCGCAATAACCCAACGACAGTCGAACACTGACCTGGTCGCACATCTGCTTTTACAGCCATCCCAGGCAAAAGACAATCCTTTTTCGGGGTTGGCGACAATTCGACGGAAAGTCTTGAGTAGGAAGCCTCGCCCATCAAGTTACACGAGAGAGCCGCGCGGCGTGTTTTCTACCTGTCTTGCTGCAACGTATTTTGCCTTGCAATAAATTCTAGCCGTTCGGTGATATTAGATTCGCGTAAAGAAGCACCAAAATCACAGTTCCGACGATCAGGCGATAGCCGATGAAGATGCCTGTCGAGTGCGTCCGAAGAAAGCGCAGCAGAAAATAGATGGAGGCGAAGCCGACCAGGCCGGAGACGATGGTCGCGACGGCCAGTGCGGGGTAGCTTCCCTGCGGCAAATGCTCGAACGCCTCTTTCAACTCAAGCAAGCCGCTGGCGGCGATGGCCGGGATGGAGAGCAGGAAGGAGAAGCGCGCGGCCGTCTCGCGCGTCTCACCCGCGAAGAGCCCGCCCATGATGGTCGAGCCGGAGCGGCTCGCGCCCGGAATTAAGGAGAGCACCTGAGCCCCGCCGACGGCCAGGGCGTCCCGCGTGGTCAAATGCTCCATCTCACGCTCGCGCCGGCCGACCATCTCTGCGACGAGCAGAAAGAGGGCGACGACAATCATCATCGTCGCAATCACCCACAAATTTTTAGTAAAGGTCCCTTCGATCTGCTTTTTGAAGAGCAGGCCGACGATGCCGACGGGGAGCGAGCCGATGATGACGAGCCAGCCGAGCCAGGCGTCCTGGGAAAGGCGCGCGGGGGCTCCGGTCGCACGCGCCGTCGCCTGCGCCGCCTCGCTCCGCCTGCCACGCAGCAGCGCCAGGTGGTCGCGCACGAAGGCGTTGGTGATTTTCCAGATGTCGCGCGCGAAGTAGATGAGCACGGCGAGCAGCGTCCCCAACTGGATGACGGCAATCGTCGCGGTCGTCAACTGCGCGCGCATGGTCTCGTTCTCATAAAGCCCGATGGCGCGACTGGCGAAGATCAAATGCGCCGTCGAGCTGATGGGAATGAACTCCGTCAGACCCTGAACGATGCCGAGGATGATGGCTTGAAGAATAGACATGATTAAATTTCGGATTTGGGATTGCGGATTGCGGATTTAAGAAAAAGCACTTGTCTTTTCAATCCGCAATCCGCAATCCCAAATCCGCAATCACCTTGTTCCTTTCACTCTCGATACGATCGCTTGACGATGATCCGGTCGTAGAGCGGGACCGGGAAGAGCATGGCCGCGCGCACGATGGTGGCGAGCTGCCAGGGGAAGGCATAAGTTTTCCTGCGCGCTTCGATGGCGCGGATGATCTTTTTGACGGCGTCGCCCAGTTCCATCAGAAAAGGCATCTGCGCCTCGCGGCCTGCCGTGAGCGGCGTCTTGATAAAGCCCGGATGGATGATCGTCACGTCCACGCCCGACCCGCGTAAATCCACCCGCAGGCTCTCGAAAAACGCTGAGACCGCGGCCTTGCTGGCACAATAGGCGGCAGACTTAGGCAATCCGCGGTACGCCGCGAGGCTCGAAATCACGACGACCTGCCCGCTTTTCTGATCGATCATCTCCGGCAAAGCTGCCGTCACACTGTTGACCGCCCCGAGGACGTTGACGTTGATAACGTTCGCCACCTCATCAGCGCGCAAATCCCTGGCGTCCGTGGTCATGCCGATGCCGGCGTTGGCGACGAGCACGTCTATGCGCCCGAACTTCGCGCGCAACTGCGTCGCGGCCGCGCGGACGGCCTCAGCATCTTTGACGTCAGCGGGCAGGGCCAGGGCACGACCGCCCGCCTCTTCCACCTCGCAGACGATTTCTAGCAAAGTGTCCGCGCGCCGCGCGAGCAGGCCCAGGGCAGCGCCCCTGCGGCCGAGCTCTACGGCCAGCGAGCGCCCTATGCCGCTCGACGCGCCGGTGATGAAGAGCACTTTTTGCGACCAGTCAAAAGGCATCTCAATTGAGCAGGGCGATGGTTCCCTGGCCGATGGCGCAGACGCTCTCCTGACCCTCGTCCGCCGCCGTCACCTCACACCGGCACACGGCCAGCCGCCCGCCCGCTCCCTCAACAGTGGCCGTGGCGACGAGCTTCTGCCCCCGCGCGGGCCTCGTGTAATTGACTTTGAACTCGACCGTGACGACGTTTTCGCCTAGCACCGAGCCCCCTGCGAACGTGATTGCGTTGTCAATCAAGTAGCTAAGGATTCCGCCATGAACGAATCCATGCTGCTGCAAAAACTCCGGCTTCACTTCGAGAGAGAGCACGGCGCGCCCTCGCTCGAACGCGACCAGCTCCGCTCCCAGATGCCGGCTGAAAGGCTGGCGGGCCAGAACAACTTGCCCCAACTGTTCAAGCTCCGTCATCCTCTACCGAATTGCCTTTCGTCTTAACATAATTCCGCGACGTGTTCGCCGAGCACACGCAGGGCATTACCCAGCTCCTCCTGCTTGATGAGCAGGTGGTCGCGCGAGAAGGCTGAGAGCGCACCGCAGCTTATTCCAGAGCGCGCGAGAATCTCAGTCACGCGGGCGAGAAAGCCGACGACCTTCCAGTCCAGCTCTATGTCGAACGTCAGGAGCCGAAAATCACCTTCAACGCGCGCGTCGCGCGCAGCGTGCCGGAGGGTGTGCCAGTCCGTCTCGTCCAGCAGAAGCGTCACCTCGTACTGGTCACGCAGGAGCATGAAGGGCGCATGGCCGCGCGGGCTCAGCTCCGGGTTTTCCAGCAGGCGCGCCCAATCTTCGTGACGCATCCCTATGAGATAGTAGGTCGCGGGCGAGACTTCGACTTTAGCCCTTCTTAGCAATTCTTCGGCGCGCGCCTGTTGCTCTTCGCTCTTCAAACCTTGACCACTGTGGGCAGGATGACGGGCCTGGCCCCCGTCTGCTTCTGTATGAACCGCTTCAACTCGACCCGCACGTGCTCCTTGAGCAGAGACGGGTCCTGGCGCTCGGCTCGCGGCGCGCTTTCGACGGCCTGGGCCACTACGCGCTGAGCGTCTTTGATGAAGCCGTTGGAGCCGTCCACGCCGATCAGGCCGCGCGCGTTAATTTCGGGCGGAGTTTCGAGCGCGCCCGTCTCCTCGTTGAGCGTGACGACGAGCGAGACGACGCCGTCGTAAGCGAGTTGCCGGCGCTCGCGCACCGTTTCAGCCTCGATCTCCTCAAAGCCCGTCTCGTCAATGAACGTCCGCCCGACGTCGCGCTTGTCCACCACCGCGGCGCGCTCGCCGTCCAGTTCCAGCACGTCGCCGTTCTCGATCAGGACGATGTTCTCTTCGTTGTAGTTGAGATGGTTCTTGATGAACTCCTTGTGACGGAAGAGCATCCGGTACTCGCCGTGAATCGGCACGACGAATTTTGGACGCACGGCCTCCGTCATAATCTTGATGTCTTCCTGCGAGGCGTGCCCGCTGACGTGAATCAGCCGCCGCTTCTCCTCGATGATGTTTGCGCCGCGCTTGTAGATGTAGCCTATCAGGCGCGAGATGGCCCGCTCGTTTCCAGGGATGATGCGTGCCGAGAGCACGACCGTGTCGCCCTCTTCGATGGTCAGGCCCTTGTAGGTCTGCGTCGCCATTTGTGAGAGCGCCGCGCGCGGCTCGCCCTGCGAGCCCGTCACTAGAAAGACGATTTCGTCGTCGTCCAGGTGCTTCGTCTCGCCCAGACCCACGAGCAGCCCGTCGGGGATGTCCAGGTAGCCAAGCTCGTCCGCTATCTCCACGTTCTTCTGCATCGAGCGTCCAAGCACGCAGACTTTGCGGTCGAACTGCTGCGCGACGTCGAGCACGATTTGCAAGCGGTGAATCGAGGAGGCGAAGGCCGCGACGACGATGCGCCCGCGCGCCTCTGCAAAGATTTCTTCGAAGGCCGGGATGACCGCCCGCTCTGAGGGCGTGCGTCCCGGCACGGTCGCGTTAGTCGAGTCCGAGAGCAGGGCCAGGACGCCCTCCTGCCCGTAGCTCCTGAGCGTGCGCAGGTCTATCGGCTCGCCGATGACGGGCGTCTCGTCAACCTTGTAATCGCCGGTGTGCACGATTGTGCCAACGGGGGTGCGTATGGCGAGCGAGAAGCAATCGACCAGCGAGTGCGAGGCGCGTATGAACTCGACCGTGAAAGGGCCGATTTCGACCGTCTGGCGCGGCTCGACCCGGTGGATGAGAACGTCGCCGAGGAGGTCGTGCTCTTCCAGCTTTCTTTCGGCCAGGCCGACCGTGAAGTGTGAGGCGTAGACGGGGACGTTGAACTTCTTGAGGATGTAGGGGAGCGCCCCCAGATGGTCCTCGTGCCCGTGCGTCAGGACGATGGCAGTGATGTTGTCCCTGTACGGCTCCAGAAAATCGAAGTCCGGGACGGAGACATCAACGCCGTAAACGCTCTCCTCGGGAAAACCCATACCGGCGTCGATGACGATCATCTCGTCCTCGTAACGCACAGCCATACAATTCATCCCGAACTCGCCGACTCCGCCGAGCGGGATGATCTCTAAAACATTTCCCACTTTGTTCTTTACTCTACTCTCCTTGAGAACCCGGCGAACGGATGACACTGGCAATATTCACCGGGCGAAATTTAGCCGAACAGTATAGCACACCAATCAATGCTTACACTCTCCGACAGACCGCCGGGTAGTGGTTCAGTTCGAGGGAGATTCAAACAGGGATGGACAGAGATTGTCAGGATAAAAGAAATAAGAACTAGTTATCTTGTTTTGTCTTATCCTGTCTATCCTGTCCATCCCTGTTAATTATTCCTCTAATTGAACCACTACCAACCGCCGATAGTGTCCTAAATTGAATTACATGACATGAACTGCGGGAAGTCTCCGGGAGCCCCGAAGGGGCGAGATATGAAAGCCTGGGGCAGCGCCCCAGGAACCTGGCACAACATTCAACATCAAGCCCTGAAAGGGCGGAATATGTATTGCGCCCTTTCAGGGCTTATCCCGATTGGCGACGTGTGACCTGGGGCGTTGCCCCAGGCTATTTTATTGCGCCCCGTTGGGGCTCTCGGACGGCTTCCCTCTGATCATGTTCTGTAATTCAATTTAGGGCAGGACCAAACCGCCCGCCCGCTTGCAGGGCTCGCGCCGGTCGTTAACAGATTCGCGGCCGGTCGCGTCTTTCAAATCTCACAACGGACGCGCAAAGGGCCAAACAGTGCTGGCCCGAAAATAATTTTTGAAAGGGAACAAGTCGGCATGCAGAAGCTAACAGCCGTAATCTACCTGGCCCTCTGCCTTTCCTTAGGGGCAACCGTCGCCAACGCGCAGGAAGAGCGCGCCGGGAAGCTCTCCGTTGAGCCTTACACGCTGAGAACTTTTGACGGCAAGGAAGTCCCAGCGGAACTAGGCAGGCTGTGGGTGCGTGAAAACCGCGCTCGCCAATCGGGACGCTTGATACAGATTACATTCGTCCGCCTGAAAGCGCGGACGAGTGACCCTGGGCCGCCCGTCGTCTGGCTCGCGGGCGGCCCCGGAGTCCCAGGCATTCTGATGGGCCAGATACCCGTCTACTTCCGCCTCTTCGACAGCCTGCGCGACGTCGCGGACGTGATCTTGCTAGACCAGCGCGGCACCGGCATGTCCTCCCCCAATTTACGCTGCCCGGCGGCCGCCCCTTCGCTCGACCTCTTTGAAGGCGAAGAAAAGTGGCTGAGGGTCTACACGACGCTGACGCGCGCGTGCGCCGAGCACTGGAAGACAAAAGGGGTTGACCTCTCGGCCTACACAGCGGACGCCAGCGCGGACGACGTGGACGACCTGCGGCAGGCGCTCGGTGCGGAGCGCTTGAGCCTGCTCGGGCACAGCTACGGCACTGTACTGGCACAGGCCGTCGTCCGGCGGCACGGCGACAAGCTTCACAGAATAGTGCTGGCCGCGACAGAAGGGCCGGACAACTTGCTGGCCCTGCCGACCGTCTGGGACGGCAACATCAAAAAGCTCTCATACCTTGCCTCGCAGGATGCGGCCATCAATAAAACAGTCCCCGACCTGGAAGCTCTCTACCGGCGCGTGCTCGACAAACTGGAGCGGAGCCCTGCCGCGCTTTCGATTATGGACGGGCGGAGCAAGCGACCCGTGACTGTTCGTGTGAGCAAGATCGGGATGCAGTGGCTGATGCGCCTGGCGATGAGCGACGCCAGGACGTTTCCGATGATTCCGGCGCTCCTCTACACGGTGGAGCGCGGAGACTACTCGCTTCTGACGAGGCGCATAGAGGCGCTCTACAACGATTTCGAAGGGCGCTCGCCGATGGCTAATGCGACGGACTGCTCAGAGGGCTGGTCGGCCGAGCGATTGGCGCAGGCCAGTAAAGAAACGCCTGGAGCGTTGTTCAGCAACCTCAATCTTCAATGGACCGGCGACATCTGCAAATCTGTCGGCGTGGCGGAAAAAGGCTTTGCCGCAAGGGCGCGCCTGTGGAGCACTATCCCGACGCTCTTTATCAGCGGCACGCTCGACGCGAACACGCCGCCCTTTCAGGCCGAAGAGGTGAGGTGGGGATTTCCCAACAGCGTCCACCTGGTTGTGGAGAACGGCGGGCACGAGACGCTTC
>DATEMM010000186.1:0-3729 GCA_035275605.1 Pyrinomonadaceae bacterium | reverse complement strand
CATCCGGCAAGACCATTCGCTTCAAACCCGGCAAGGAGCTGCAAGCGCACGAAGACGGATCGGAAGACTCAGGCCCGGCCGCCGATGCCAACAGCACACGCCTGCCCGACGCAACGTACTGAAAAAGTGGTCAGTGGTCAGTGGTCAGTGGTCAGTAAAAAAAAGCGTTTTGCTTTTAACTGGCCACCGACCACTGACCACTGACCACTTCTCTTATGTCTGAATCCTTTCCAGCGCTGCCGCCGTTTGTTGATTCGCCCGTGACCGTCAGGCGGCGCAGGGCGGCTCGCCCGACGGCGCGCGAGTGGAGAAAGCACGCGGTCTTTTTTCTCCTGACGGTGGCGACGACGACGTTCGCGGGCGTCATGCTCTTTGGCGAAAACGTCCCGGACCCGGTCATGCGCTCGCCCGTCTCTTTCCTGGACTACCTGCTCTACATCCCCACATTTTATTTGAAGACGGTGGGTGCCTATGCCCAGCACGCCCTTGCCGAGCCGGGCCTGATGGGAAAGGGCGCTCTCTTTTCCGGCGCGCTGCTCAGCATCCTCGGGGCACACGAGGCTGGGCATTACGTCGCGTGCCGACGCTACGGCGTGGACGCCACGCTCCCATTCTTTGTGCCAGCGCCGCCGCTCTTTCTGGCGGGCACGTTCGGCGCGTTCATCAAGATCAAATCGCCCATCCCGACGCGGCGCGCTCTCTTTGACATAGGCGTCGCGGGGCCGATAGCCGGCTTCGTCGTGGCCCTGCCAGTAGCCCTCATCGGGCTCCTGACGGCGCAGCCCTCTACGGAACTCGCCCCCGGCGCAAGCCAGCAAGTCATAATCTTCGGCGACCCGCTGCTGCTCCAACTGATGGCCCGCGCCGTCGGCTCCGACATCAACATTCAGATCAACCCCTTCTTTTTCGCGGCGTGGATAGGGCTCCTGGTCACGAGCCTGAACCTGATGCCTGTGGGTCAATTGGACGGCGGGCACGCGACTTATGCGCTGTTTGGCAAGCGCGCGCATGGGTGGATCGGGCGCGCGGCCTTCGTGGTGATGGTCTCGCTGGCCGTCCTCGGATGGGTGTGGTACAGCAGCCCGAGCGGCTTTCTCTACGCGGTGCTGCTCGCGGTGCTGCTGCGCATCAGGCACCCGCAGGTGCTGGACGAGACGGAGCCGCTCGACCGCCCGCGCGTCGTCGTCGCGATTCTGACGCTAGCCATTTTCGTGCTCTCGTTCCTCCCGTTCCCGATTAAGATTGCCTGAGAAACGAAAATTGACCGCCGGCAGAAGGAGCACGCGTGCGCTCCGCTCTGCCGGCGGTCAACATCTTTTCCGAAGCTTCAGCCTTACCCTAACGCAGCTCTGCCGCAGGGCGCGGCGGAGGCGGGGGCGGCGGCGGCAATTCGCTAATCCTCCGCTTCATTTTACATCCGTGCTCTTCTTTGAGCAGGATGGTGCCCCCCTCAGCGCGTGGATAATAGCCGTATCGATTATATTGCCGGTAATAGCGCGTGCCCGAAAAACTCTGGAAAGGATTGATCCCGCCCAAGGCCCACGCGGCGGTGACGCCGATGAGAAAAGCCAGCAGGCCGACCGCTAAACGAAGAAGGAAGCGCCTTGATCCTGTGCACATAGTGTCCTCACCTTTCCCCCAAAAATGATGCAGGGCCGGGCGGGCGGATTTTCCGCTCCGCAAATCCTCAAGCTCGGGGGCGGCTTCGCGCGGGCCCTGCCGCGGAATCGCCAGACCTTTGAACCTCAAACTCACCCGCGGCGAGTCGTCACGGAGACAATCTGCCAGCGGCCCTGTCGCTTCTCGTAGCGGCGCGTAAAAGTGTAAGTCGGGCTCGTTAATTCTTCGTCACCGTAACGGTTGACGACATACGCCGTTCCGCTCACGATGGCGGTGTCGCCATCGACTTCCACCTGCACGTTGCTGGTGTCGATGACCGCGAAGGCGAAGTCAGGGTTCTGCAACAGCTCAAGCCTGTCGAACTTGGTCTCAAGGCCCCGGCGGCTTCTGATCGTGAAATCGTCGGCCAGGACATTGTCCAGAGTGGCGACATCCCTGTTCAAGTGGGCCTGTATGTATTGATTCTCCACCCGCAGGACCTCTTGCGCGGCACTGCTGTCAGAGGAGTAGGCGACGCGCGACGTCCCCAGGAGGGTCGCTGCGGTGAGCCCTATGGCGAAGGTGAGAAGGGCGACGACGAGACGAAAAGCATAATGTTTCATGATCTTCGTTCCTTATTGTAGCTGCGTTATTGAAGTCAGTTCACCCGCGTGAAAGTGCAGTGTGTGCGCGTCAGGCGCGGCGCATCCGCTCCTTCAGCTTCGATCACATACCGCACTTGATTCCGATAAGTCAGGCCGCGTTGCCCGCCGGCAGCAGTCCCCTGATTTCCCTGACGACCCTTGCGACCTCTTCCTGCCCCGCGAGCGCAATCATAAAGAATTTGTAGCCCTGGTAAAAGCAGAGGACGCCGTTTGCGAAGAGCCAGATGCCTTCGAGCAAGGGATTGCCGCCTAGAATCCAGCTAATGGGCGCGCCCGTAATCGCACCGGGCTGAAAAATCTGCGCCCACATGGCGACACCCGCCGCGCAGCTAAACGCGCCCAGGAGCGGCGCGCCGACCAGCTTAACGGCCTTACGCTCGAACTCCACGCGCTTGCGCTCGGCCTCCGTCAACTCGTTATTCGCGATGAGCTGTTCACGCTCGCGCAGGTAGCCGTCGAACTTTTCGCCCAGCTTGCGCAGGCCGTAGACCGGCAGCGCAGAGTGCGTCAGCCAGTGCGGGTGCGCGCCCAGAAGCACCGCGTCCAGGCTCGGGAACGACGCCCCGATCCGCGCGCCTGCCACAATCGAGAAGGTCACGAACGCGGCCTTGCCCGGATTCTCCTTAATCCACTCGCGCGCCTTGATGAGTCCGGCGGTCGAGGCCACAGAGGCGCGCGTGAAGCGAGCTCCGGCGGTGGCTACGCGCGAGGCGCGGTCGTAGTAATACTTCGCCCCGTCGAAGACCTCGCCAGCCTTCTCGCCAGCGGCTCCGGCGGCGCTGCGCAGCGTCTCGCTCGCTTCGCGTGCGCGGCGCGCGGCTTCTTCGGCGGCGCGGTGTGCGCGCTCGCGCACCTCGTACTCTTCGCTCAGGCGCTCTGCCTCGGCGCGCATGCGCTCGGCCCCGCCGGCGACCGTTTCGGCCCCGCGCCGGGCGGCGTCCTGTGCTGCGCGCGCGCTCTCCTCGACGCGCTCCTTAATCCCGAACTTCTCGTCCAGCTCGCGCGCCTTGCGCCGCGCCGCGCGCTGCCACTCGTCCAGCTTATCCCTGTAATCAGCCATCAAATGCTCCTCAAAAAGCGGAATTCAGGAGCCAGGAGTCAGGAGCTGGGAGAAAAGGCCGCAACCCGCTTTCTCTTATTCCGGCTTCTGGATTCTGACTCCTGAATTCTGCCTGCCCCATTATACGTCAAGTGTCGGCTGGGGGTTCGATTCCGTGGCCGTGCCGCGCTCGACGCGGTCGCGCCCCCCGCGCTTGGCCTCGTAGAGCGCCGCGTCGGCCACAGAGACCAGCTCTCTCCTGGTCGCAGCGCAGAGCGGGAATTCGGCCACGCCGAAGCTCGCCGTAATTTGTCCGACCGTCGGAATCTCCATCTCCCGGATTGCGATGCGCAAACGCTCTGCCACGTCTACGCCGCCGTCGAAATCCGTCTCGGGCAGAATGACCGCGAACTCTTCGCCGCCGAT
>DATEMM010000185.1:0-10039 GCA_035275605.1 Pyrinomonadaceae bacterium | reverse complement strand
TCTTATCACTCATCATTAATCACTCATCACTGTTTTCGTTGCCGCTGCGACGAGCTGGCGGCGGATTTGTGCGAGCTTGCGTTTGAGGACAAAGCCCGCGCCGGAATTCCTCACGGCGGGGGCGAGTATCCAGAATTCGCTCTCGATGAGCTGGCGCAACTCGTCGGCGGAGATTTCCGTCAACCTCCGGTCGCGCCAGAATTGGTATGCCGTTTCAATCGCTCTACGGTAGACGCCCGCGTCACCGGAGAGCGCCGCGACGTGCAGCATCTTCGCCGTGGAATTTCTGTCGGGTGCCTGCCCCCAGCCTTCTGTAAACTTTTCCGCGAGTAAGGCGTTGGTGCGCAGGCGCGCATCGCTCCTGGCAATGTATGACGTGAGCGCGAGCAGGCTTTTGTCTGAGTCTGCACGCTCGACCAGCCGGTCCAAGACTTCGTCGTAAAGCGCCTCGTCGCCAACCGCTCGCGCCTCAGGGAGCGTTTCCCGGTCGCCAGCAGCCGCGCGCTCCATCAGCGCCCGCCGCCAATTCTCCCCGGCCATCTCTTTGCCGACCGGCAGTTGTTCGTCTAAAGCCTTGTCCTCGAACAAGCCTGCGGGGCGGGGCGGGGGCGGAAGCAGCAAGTCCGGGTCTTGATTAGACCGAGGCCGCTGCCAGAGATAGATGACGTAAGTGATTCCAGCCAGTAGGAGAAACGAGGTGATAAATAGCGTGACCATTGATGGCCCGTCGGATGCCCTGTGCCACGGCTTTCCAACTACCTTTTGCACTTCTGCCGGGCGTCCGTCCGTGAGACATTATACGACAGACGCGCCCCGGAGGTTTAATTTTTCGGAGCCCCCGCCGATTCCCGGCCCGCCTGCCTGATGGCGTTGAACAGGAGCGGGTAGGTCGCCAGCGACTGCGCGCGGTACTGCGGGCGAAAACCGAACAAATAAATGCGCCCCTTTCCCATCCCGACCTCGACCAGGGCGGCTTTGCCTTTAATCCTTTCGCCGCCCAGGAGCCAGCCCGACAGCAGCGGGTCAGAGTTTTGCGGGTAGCGCCCGATAATGCGGACGCGCGCTAAAGCCAGCGGATCGCTCTTGATTTCAAAGATGGGCGAATTCTCCACCCAGGCGATTGACTCCTTCGGCATCCCCTCGGCGATGGGGTGCGAAGTGTCCAGCTCGATTCGCAGGATTGAGCCCGGAACGAAGAACTCCGTCCGCTTCAGTCCTTCGGTCACGTCACGGACCGGAAGGTTGAACTGTGCGATGGCAAAATCGGAAGCGCGGTTAAGAAAGATGAGCGTCCCGCCCTCCTCTACGTACTGGCGCAGCCGCTTCACGCCCTCCTCGCCCAGGCCGCCTGTGTACTCCTCGGGCATAGTGCCCGGCTTGTGGCCGTTCAGAATCGAGTTCGGGGATTGGTCCGGGAAAATAACCGCCTTATATTTCAGTGTCGAAATTCCAGGGATGGTTTCCGTTAAGTCGCCCGCCTTAATCTGGGCATCCGTCACGCTGGAAACAAGCCGCCCCCTCTCGTCAAAGACCCACTTTGTCCAGCCGGCATCTATCGCAGGAACGTGAGAAGTGTAAATGGCCACTCCAATCTCAACGGCCCCGCCGGTCCCGCAGCCTACGCCGGAGCTTGACGGCGTCGGCGTCTCATACCGGAAAGGCGCTTCGACAGCCTTCACGTCCACGTTCATCAGTAAAGGCAAAGTGTGTGCGGTCACATCATACGGCTGTATGGGATCACCTTTCGAGTCGCGCAGGTTCGGATAATCCTGACGCTCAAGAAGCGTTTTGGCGAAGCTCCCGTAAGGTTGATCCATTCTCACCACCAGCGTGCCCTTAGGATACGTCGTGCCCTTCCACGTAAAGCGCTCCGTCTTCGTTACCTCGACCCCACCGCGCCAGAGAATCGTAGCAAGCGGGTAATCGCAGATGTCTTTTGCGGGCGGCAAAAGGAATCCGAACAATTCTCCATCCTTTCGCGGCCTCACGGCCTCCTTCCCCATCTCGTAAAACCTCGCCAGCCAACGCTCGCGGTTACGCGCCGCGTGCTTCAACAGAGAGAATGCGGCGGTCGTCATGTAGTCCGTGATGTCGCGCAGGTGCCATTCGCCGCCTTTCCAGAGCGGGCCGAAATTGTCGGACTCCTTCTGCGGGTCGTAGCCTTCGCGCGAGCGTAGCTCGCTGAATTTAATATTGACAGGCGTTGCCAGCTTGGCCGACGCCGTTTCGGAGAGTATTCGCACGCCCCCGTGATAGTGCGAGTAGGCGCGCGCAGGGGTCCACGCGTCATAGGTCGAATCGTTCGTGATGCCTTTGAAGCCTCCGGCGCGCAACTCCGCGGCCATCGCGCGGCCCAGTTCCGTGTAGCCTTCGATGATCTGACGGGGAACGTTCGGCTCGACGGGCTGCATGTAGGGCGGAAGGAAAAGGCGCGAGCCGTAGATGCCCTGCTGGTGTATGTCGTGGACAATCTGCGGGTGCCAGACGTTGTGAATCAGATCGACGGTGAGCCGCGTCTCCCGCTGGGTAAAGGCGTACCAGTCGCGGTTGTTATCGTGGCCCGTGTACTTGTGATAGAGCGTGGGCGGGTCCGTGCCCTCGAAGGGGGTGCCGAGCGTGCGGTCGTACCAGTTCTTGACGATGTCTACGCCGTCCGGGTTGAGCGACGGGACGAGCAGGATGATGCAGTTTCGCAGGATGTCCTGAACCGTCGGGTCATCACTGGACGCCAGGCGGTGCGCTATCAACATACTTGAGAGATAGGAGCCGACCTCTGTGGAGTGTACGCCGCACGTGATGAGGACGATAGTTTTGCCGCGATTGATGAGGCTCCTGGCTTTGGCGTCGGCGTTTGCGCCGAGCGTGCGCGGGTCCGCGAGTTGTCTCTGAATCTCCTTGAACTCGTCCAGCCGCCGTAAGTTTTCCGGGGCGCTGATGGTCGCCAACACGAAGGGCGCGCCCATCGTCGTCTTACCCAGTTCCTCAAACACGACGCGGTCGCTCGCCGCGTCCAACTGCTTGAAGTATTCGATCACGCTCTGCCAACTGGCCAGCTTTCGGTCGTCGCCAGGGCGAAAGCCCAACACGTCTTCGGGCGCTGGCACACGCGCTGCTGCCGCCGCCGTGAGCGCCTCACTTCTTTGCGGCGCGGGTCGCTCTGCGCCCGACTGGGCCGGAAATAAAGCGTAGATAACGAAGGCGGCAACCAGCGGGAAAACGAGCTTGTATTTGTTCATTCGCGTCCGAGCCCCGTTTGGGTCTTTGTTCATCAGCTCTCTTCGTCCAGAACCTGACGAAAGCCTTGCCATTCCGTCTCCACCTTTTTGTACGTGCGCCTCACCTGCACCAGATAAAAGAGGAGCCGCCCCGACTGAAATAACCAGGCCATGTAGAGATAGAGCAGGCATTTTAGAATCAGGGCGATGTTGATGAGTATCACCGCTATCAACGCCACGGTCGTCTTATCTATCAGAATCACGGCCGCCTCCGTGCCTTCTACCAGAAAGACGAAGAGGGACTGAATCGCCGTGTAAGAATAGAGCGCGATAATGAGCTTCGGGGGAGGGCCTAGAAACTTACTCTGGAGGCGACCGACGAATAAGGCCATCGCGATCCCGGCGGCAATTCCGCTCGCCAGATTGGCCCCGTACAGCACCTCTCTTTGAAAAGCCGGGAAGAGTTTGACCAGGAAAATTTCGACGATGAGGAAAGCTGTCACGAGCGTGATGCTGCCGATGCCCAGAGAGGTGTCGCTGATGTTTCGCTTGCCCGGTTTAATCTCTATCGGTTTGTTTAGAATGTTGTAGCAGAGAATTATCAGGATCGTATTACAGTTATTAAAAAAGGTCGTCACTATGTTCAGCGGCTGGCTGCTCAAGCCTGAGTTCGGGAGCCCCTTGAAAGCCAGCCAGGCGTATAACAGTATCCAACTGCCGAGCACCCCGTACCAGTACATCGTGTAGCGCTCAAGGGCGTTTTTGGCTATGTCCCTGGCCTCGTCCCATTCGGCCGGGTCGCCGTACCCTGTGGCTTCCCTGATCTCTTTATCTAGCCGGTCATCCTTCCCCAGAGCCCCTTTGATAGGGCGCAGGCCCTTTGGCCCGCGCAGGACCAGCACGTAGATGAGAGCGAACAGGAGCACGAAGAATTGCGCTATGCTGAGCGACAGGATGGTCAGGTTGTTGTCCCACTTGTTGGCGGTCCCCCCGATGGAGAGGGCGACCGTCAAAACCACGCCGCAGGCTAAGACCCATTTCACCATCTGGCCTGGGCCGCGCCGCCACTCCCGAAACGTGACCATTCCACCTTTCGAATCCTCCGCGCGGACCCTCTCGACCAGGGGCTGTGCCGTCTGTGTCGCTAAGTCTCTCGCGCGAGCCTGAAGGTCTTCGTCCGGGGCGGCATCACCTGCGACGGTAAGTTTCTCGGCGGGGAGTTGTCCCGTGGCTTCGTCGGAAACTTTTACTACGTTCATGACGAAGCGGTAGCCCATGCGCCGCTTCGTCTCTATGAACCTGCTGGCGTCGGCGGCGTCGTGGAGCTTACCCCGCAGGTCGTAAACCGCCTGCTCGATGGTGTTGGCACCGGCCGTTGAGTTTCCGCAGACGTCCGCGACCAGTCTCTCTTTCCCGACGAACTCGCCCTGATTCTCGACGAGGATGCGTAGTATCTCGAACTGCGTCCGGTTCAGGGGGATGGGATGGTCTTCGTAGAGGAGCTCTTTCCTGGCGATGCTCAGGCGATAGCGGTCAAACAGATACGAGTAGCTGTCAGGCTTGCTCACATTTACCTCAAACGATCTTTCGGGCACGCCTCTAAGTGGTTGAACCTGTTGAAGTGTGTAGTTGAAAAGCTTTTCAGAAACGGTTCCGAAAATTTCTATTTAATCGCTGCCTGAAGCAGCTTAGAGTCTGCTGTGAGAGCGAAGAGCCATCGGAAGCTTCGACGGGCGCGCTAATTCTAATGAAAGTGGTCATGCGGGGCAAGAGAAGGGGCCGGGCGGTGCCGGACAGCGCGCCTTGTTTCTCTAAGAATTAGACCCGGCGGCGTTGCCTTAATACTTGCTCTGGCGCGCCCGCCGGATGTAAAGTAGGCACGAAATTACCCCTTCCACTCCCCGTTCTGAAGAATTTAAGTCGGAGGTCAAAGCCTTATGGCTACTGAAACCGTTAAGCCGGTCGTTGCTGATCCAGTTGCGTCAACTAACGAGTACCCGGACATTGTCGGGGCCAAGCCAGACAACCCGTGGCTGTCCAGGTTCACCTCGTACATCCCGGCTCGGACCGTGATGCGCGAGTTGACGCCGCGCGCCCTGATCGTCGGCACGCTTCTGGGCATGGTCTTCGGCGCTTCGTCGCTCTACCTCGTGCTGAAAGTCGGCTTGACCGTCAGCGCCTCGATTCCGGTTGCCGTCATCTCGATCACGCTCTTCCGCCTGCTCTCGAAAATGGGCATGAAGAACGCGACCATCCTGGAGAACAACATCGTCCAGACGGCAGGCTCCGCGGGCGAGAGTATAGCCTTCGGCGTCGGCGTCACGATGCCCGCCATCATGATCCTGGGCTTCGACCTGGAGATGACGCGCGTGCTGCTGGTCTCCGTGCTCGGCGGCTTGCTCGGCATCCTGATGATGATCCCTTTGCGGCGCGCGCTCATCGTTCAGCAGCACGGCATCCTCAAGTATCCGGAGGGGACGGCTTGCGCGGAAGTGCTGAAAGTCGGCGCGTCGGATGAATCCAAGGCCGCCGCCTCCGACGAGGCGAAGGCCGAGATGGCCGCCGCCGGCGGGAGCAACATCGGGGCCAAGACCATTTTCGCAGGCTTCGGCATAGGCTTCCTTTATCAGGTGGCCAATAAGGCGCTCTACGGGTGGAAGGAGATTCCAGAGAAGGTGTTCGGGCGGCCCTTCGAGGCCGGTTCGGTCGGGGCCGAAGTCAACCCGGCGCTTCTAGGCGTCGGCTACATCATCGGGCCGCGCATCGCCTCGATCATGTGCGCGGGCGGCGTGCTGGCTTACCTAGTCCTGATCCCCGCTATTAAATTCTTCGGCGCGGGGATGACGGAGGCGCTGCCGCCCGGCGACGTGCCAATCAGCCAGATGGGACCGCACGAGATACGCGGCGCTTACGTGCTCTACATCGGCGCGGGCGCAGTCGCGGCTGGCGGCATCATCAGCCTCTTCCGCTCTCTCCCGACCATCTGGCACGGGCTCAAAGGCGGCATCCGCGACCTGCGCGGCGGGCAGGCGGCGAGCGCCTCGGCCCCGCGCACCGACCAGGACCTCTCGATGAAGTACGTGCTGATCGGCATCATCGGGCTGATGGCCGCAATCATCCTGTTCCCGCAGTTGGGCCTGCACTTCACGACGCCCGTGGTGGCGGTCCTCGGCGCGCTGATGATCATCGCCTTCGGCTTCCTCTTCGTCACGGTCTCGTCGCGCCTGACGGGCGAGATCGGCTCCAGCTCGAACCCGATTTCCGGAATGACCGTGGCAACACTGCTCCTGACCTGTTTAATCTTCCTGGTCATCGGATGGACAGGGCCGGCGTATTTCGTCACGGCGCTCTCGATCGGGGCCATCGTCTGCATCGCCGCCTCGAACGGCGGGACGACTTCGCAGGACCTGAAGACGGGTTTTCTGGTCGGCGCGACGCCGAAGTACCAGCAGGTAGCCATCCTCATCGGCGCGGGCGCGTCGGCCGTGATTCTCGGGCCGATTCTCCTGAGCCTCAACAGCGCGGCGACCGTCTACGCGCCGGTCAAAGAGTTCCCGGCCGAGTACCGCGTCGCCCCTGAGCAGTTGGGCGCGCCCGAGCAGATTCAAGGGCCGGAGGCCGCGACCGACAGCGGAACCTATAGGCCCTGGCACAATACTGACGCCAGCATAGCGCCCGCGGGCAAGTATCTGGTTGACGACCAGGGCGTGCCCAAATACAGGGTGGACCCCGGCATCAACGGGACCGAGAAGGTCAGGCCGGACGGCACCCCTGTCTCGAAGTTCGACGCGCCGAAGGCGACCCTCATGTCTTACATCATCAAGGGCGTGCTCGACCGCAAGCTGCCCTGGGGGCTCGTGCTGCTCGGCGTGATGATATCCATAGTGCTGGAGATGTCGGGCATCCCGTCGCTGGCCTTCGCGGTGGGCGTTTATCTTCCGCTGGCCTCTTCGGCGCCGATCTTCGTAGGCGGCATGATTCGCTGGCTGGTTGACCGCAGCTTGCGCAAGCGGCTCGCGCACAGAAACCTGTCCGAAGAGCAACTCGTCGCCGAAGGCGACAAGAGCCCTGGCGTGCTGATGGCCTCTGGCTACATCGCCGGCGGCGCGATTGCGGGCATCGTCATCGCGTTCATGGCGGGCGTGCTGACAGAGAAGACGCGCAACATAGAGGCGTGGGCGCATGAGCACAACCCGTTTTTCAACGGGCCCTCGTCCGACCTGCTGTCGCTGGTTCCGTTCGCCCTGCTGGCCCTCTTGCTCTACGCCGTCGGCAGGGAATGGGTCCTGGCGTCGCGCCCGGCCGTAGTCGATGCGCCGCCGCCCCCGCCTCGTAGTTTCAGGGAGTGAGGCGCGGGCGCACGATGCGCCCTTTGCGGTGGCTCTAACAATGTGCGGCGTGACTGCTGGCGTCATCAGGCAAGCGCGCCGCACATTCCTTGTGTTAAGAAGACAGGTTATGAATCATTCCACACGCAGCAATCATTCGCCTTTTCTGTCGGCCCTCATCGCCTCAGTTCTCCTGCTGCTCGTAGCCCCGGCGGGCTTCGAAGCCAACGCGCAGAACGCCCCGCAGGCGCGCACGCCGACCGAGACGGTGCGCGAGTTCTACAGGCAGATGCGCGAGCGCCGTTTCCGCGAGGCGTTTGCGCTCTCCATCTACAAGCCAGCGATAGAGGGGCTCAGCCCCGCGGAGTTTGAAGAGCTGCGTCCTGATTTCGAGAGGATGGCGGGGGCGGTCCCGGAAAAGATTGACGTCGGCGGCGAGCAGATTAGCGGGAACACGGCCACGGTCTTCGTCAAGATCGCGGACGCCGATAAAGCTGCGCAGGCCGAACCCGTCACCCTGATTCGCGACGGGGCGCTCTGGATTGTCGGAGACCGCGAGAACCAGGAGATAGTCAGAAAGGCCGGCAAACAATTCTTCTTCGAGGCGCGCATCCAGACCCATCACAACGAGGTGCAGTCTATGTTGCAGCGCATCAGTTTGGCACAGATCGCCTACGCCTCTCAGCACAACAATCTCTACGCGGATCTCCCGACGCTGATTACGGCCGGGCTCGTTCCGAAAGACGTCACCATGCCGGAAATCATCGGCTACCGCTTTCACTTGACGCTCGCGAAGGACGCCAAAAGCTGGACGGCCGGGGCCGAGCCGCTGCGCTACGGGCGCACGGGCCTCCTCTCCTTCTTCCTGGACGACCAGGGGATCAGGAGCGCCGACGTGGGCGGCAAGCCGCTCGTCCTCCCCGCCGGGGAGAAGTAAAGAAGTGATGAGTGATGAGTAATGAGTGATGAGTAGAAAGTGAGCAGTTAAGAGCCCCGGCAGGGGCGGCACGACAATAGCCCAGCACTTTAGTGCTGGGTTAAGAATCCAAACATAAAAGGGAGTCCCGGAGGGACGATTGAACCACCAAGGTCAGTCGCCCCTCCGGGACTCTACTCTTATTCCTGCAACTTGACCCAGGGCCCAAGCCCTGGGCTATTATCCGTCGCCCCTGACGGGGCTGTTGACTGCTCACTGCTCACTTCTTACTCATCACTCATCACTCATCACTTCTTCATTTTCACTTTTTACTTTAGAATGTTTTCTTGCCCGGAGACTTCTCACTTTTTAGCGTTGTCAGTAACGCCCAGGCCGCCGGTTTTCGCTCTCCCATATTGACCCTGACGCTTCGGCGCGCTCGTGTGCGCGCGTGAAAGCGTTAGCGAGGTTTGAAGTCGAATGCCGGAACTAATACGTTCCATTGCGGGCCGCTTGCGCGAGCTGGTGGGGAATCGCCGCCGAGCCCCGCGCTACGTGACACACCTTGAGGCGGGCCTGGCCCTGAGCATCTCCATCCCTGGCTCTAACGCGGGCGGGCGCTCGGACGGGCAGCTTCTGCGCGTGGCTGGCTACACGCGCGACATCAGCGCGAGTGGCCTGGCGCTCATCGTGCCCACCATACGCATCGGCGGCCAGTACATCACGGGCGAAAACCGCTCCCTACACATCACCCTCAAACTCCCCGCAGGCTCGATTACGATTCACGCCACGCCCGTCCGCTACAGTCCGCTCGAAGGAGAAGGGACGGACACGGGCTACCTCATCGGCGTGCAGATTACCGGAATGAGCGACGAGGACCGCGCGCTCTTCAACGAATACATTGAAAAGATAAAGGTGGAAGATTGAAGGACAGTAGCCAGGAGTCAGAAGCCAGAAGCCAGAATAAAAGAAAGTCCAGAAGAATGGTTCTCCGCCTTATATTCTGAATTCTGACTCCTGGCTTCTGGCTCCTGCTTTACTTCATCCCTTGAATCTGACCCATCCGAAGGCCGCTGGGACGTGGAAGTTCGGCACCTCTGTGCGAGTCGGCCGCCAGGCGACGTAGCCGCGCGCGCTGCCTGCGCCCACGCAGCGAAAGAGATTGACGCGCCAGCGCTCTCCTGCGGTGGGTCTGTGCCCGAAGGCACGCCACGGCACGCGAAGCCCAATCGTGACGATGTCGTCCGCGATTCGCGCGGCCGTGGTCATCCCTGAGCTAAAGTCCCAATCCGTCACGCGCTCGTCAGGCTTTTGGTGAACTCTCAGGTCGAGCCATTCGCCGGTGGGCGCCGCCTCGAACTCAAAATACTTTTCCGGCTCATTCGTGTTCGGCGTGATGAAAAGCTCGCACACGTCTCGCTCCCACAACCCTATCGCCTTGCGCTTCGTCTGCGGGCGGCTGGAGACGGAGAAGGGCTCCGTTTGCCTGTAGGCGAAGCGCACGTGGAGGGCCGCGTCTGACCAGAGCAGGCGCGCTTCGGCCTGTCGCCCTGCGGGGGCGTCATCACCGGACCAGTAAT
>DATEMM010000184.1:0-3241 GCA_035275605.1 Pyrinomonadaceae bacterium | reverse complement strand
TCTTATCTGCTCACTTCTTACTCATCACTTTTTTACCTTTTACCTTTTTACTCCTGCCTTGTATTATCAATTCGCTCTCCCGAGAAAGATTTAATGCTTATAAGGAGACGCGATGCGAACCAGCCGTCGAATCAGCTTTCTGTTCCTACTTCTAGCCGGAACGTTCCTTTTCACAGCCTGCCCGGAGCGCACTTCAATCTCTAAAATCATGGCCGACCCGGCCAGGTACCGTAACAAAGAGGTCGGTATCACCGGCACAGTCACGGACGCCTACGGGGTGCTCGACAACGGAGCTTACGAGATTGACGATGGGACGGGCAGGATTTGGGTCGTCACGCGGCGCGGCGTGCCCTCGCGCGGCTCTCACGTCGGGGCCAAGGGGCGCGTCTACACCGGCTTCAACCTCGGGGGCAGGAACTTCGGGACGGTCCTGGAGGAATCGGACCGGCGCGCTAAGAACTAAAGCCGTCTCGCCGCAATCATTCGTTGCTTGCCCGCATGATTCGATGATTAGAATGATTCGATGGACAGATTCGTAGCCTCTCTTGACGAGCAGTTCGCGCTGCTGCACGGGCGCTCTCTTGCTTTAATCGAAGCTGTGCCAGAGGGCAAGCTCTACTGGCAGCCACGCCAGTCGTCCGGCGCGTTCCCAGTCTACTCCTGCGGCGAGCACGTCCTGCGCAGCGCCGGGGCCGTCGAGCAGACTTTCGGGGGCATCACGACCAACCTCTGGGACGACCCTTTCGAGTGGACGCTGCCCGAAGCTTTGGCAACGCCGGAACGCGTGACGGAGTATCTCTCGGAGGTGGAGGCGACCAGGCGGCGCGGCTTCGCGCACTTCGCTGGCGACGACGACCTGGGGAAAGAGATCGCCTCCCCCGCGGGTCGAATGGTTACTCTCGGCTCGCTCCTGCTGGAGACGCTCGGGCGCGCGGCGCATCATCAGGGGAGAGCCTTCGCCACGTTCAGGCTCTTTTCAGATGCGCGCCTGCCGCGTATCTGAAAAGAGCAACGTCCGTGCATCGTCGCCATCAACGTTTACTCTAATCTTAGAATGTCACAGAAGGGGCAGGAGCCCGACGCATTACCGCTCGCCGAACGCCTGCGCGAACGAATCAGGCGCGAGGGAGCCATCAGCTTCCGGGATTGGATGGCGGCCGCGCTCTACGACGAGCGCGAAGGATACTACCTCCGGCCAGACCTCAAGCGTTGGGGGCGAGCAGGAGATTACCGCACGTCGCCCGAGCGCAGCCGTCTCTTCGCTGCCACCTTCGCGCGCTACTTTGCGCGCCTGCACGAGGAATTAGGCTCGCCCCGCGAGTGGACGATTTTTGAGGCGGGCGCGGGCGGAGGCCATTTCGCTCACGGCGTGCTCCAAACTCTAAAGCGCGACTATCCTCAAACCTTTCAGGCGACCAGTTACGTGATTGACGAGGTAAGCGTCGATGCGCGCGAGCGCACGCGCCTGCTGCTCGAAGAGTTTGCCGCACGGGTCAGCTTCGTCCCTCCTGGAGAAAATGGCACACCGGCCGGAGAGGGCATCGTTTTCGCAAACGAGCTCTTCGACGCCTTTCCGGTTCACAGGGTAACAATGCGTGACGGTGTGCTGCGCGAGCTGTTCGTCGGCCTGGACGACGAGAGCGGGTTCGCCTGGGCTGAGCGCGACCCGTCCAATCCAGAGCTGGCGGAATACCTGGGGCGCGCGGGAGTTGAGCTTTTTGAAGGTCAGATTGCGGAGATAAATCTGGAGGTCGGAAAATGGTTGGAGCGCGCCTTCTCCCTTTTCGAGCGCGGGTATCTGGTCATAGTGGACTACGGGGCTGGGGCCGCGGACCTTTACGGCGCGCCGCATCGCCGGGCCGGGACGCTGCGTGCCTTTCACCGGCACCGCCTGACGGACGAGGTGCTGGCACACCCTGGCGAGCAGGATTTGACGACGACCATTGACTGGTCGAACGTCGAAAGAGTCTGCGCGGAGTTGGGCTTTCGCGCCGTCGCCTTCGAGCGCCAGGATAAATTCCTCCTGGAGGCCGGGCTGCTGGAACAGCTTGAGCGCATGGCCCAGGAAGCCGGAAACGAGACCGAAGCCCTGATCCTACGCTCCAGCGTCCGCGAGTTGATTCTGCCCGGCGGGATGAGCGAGAGCTTTCAGGTACTGGTGCAGAGTAAAGGGCGCGGGTAAAAATCTGGCAGGGGAAGCCTCCTCCGTTCCGGTCGTATCCTGAATTAATTATTAATCAAATAGTCCCAGGGAAGTCGTCCGAGAGCCCCGAAGGGGCGATAATTTGATGGCCTGGGGCAGAGCCCCAGGAACCTGGCACAGCATTCACCATCAAGCCCTGTAAGGGCGGAATATGTATTGCGCCCTTTCAGGGCTTCATCCCGATTGGCGACGTGTTACCTGGGGCGATGCCCCAGGCTTTCATATGACGCCCCGTTGGGGCTTTCTCGGACGGCCTCTTCGGACGGCCTCTTAGGGCTTCTGTTTTTAATTAGTACTCTGCTTGCGTTCCCTCTGGATTTCAAACTTCAAGACGAGTAGAATGCGCTTGCTGACCCTCGCAGTCGCAAACGTTTCCCCGGATATTGGCCCCCATCCCGGATTCGGCGCGCCCGCTGTGTCTGGTTAATAACCACCCTTCGGTGATTCTCATAAACGCGTTAGAGTCAATTTGTGTAAGAAGCATTTCGCTCACAAGCTGATCGGCGACGAGAGCTCCCTTGACCAAAGCAAAGAACAGCAGTAAGTCTGTGCATCAGATGGTTCAATCCGATCTGGCCGGCGGCGAGTTGGTTGATTTTGCCCCACGCTCCGGCTGGATTGATATGAATGAGTCCGACCATTTCGTACAGTTTTATGAGACGGACGATTTTCTGCTCAATTCGCTGGGCGATTTCATTGGCACAGGGCTCAGCGCAGGTGACTCCAGCATCGTGGTGGCTAGACGTGCGCGCCGCGAAGGGTTAGCCGAGCGGTTGCGGACCTGCGGCCTGGACGTGGACGCCGCCAGCGCCAGCGGCCAGTACCTATCACTGGACGCGGCGGAGACTCTCTCCCAATTCATGGTCGATGGGCAGCCGGAGCCCTTGCGCTTCGCAGAGGTTATCGGGGACGTCATCACTCGCGCGGCGCAGGGCGGTCAGCGCGTGCGAATCTTCGGCGAGATGGTGGCGCTTCTCGGCGAAGAAGGGAATCACGCCGCAGCCATTCGCCTCGAAGAGCTCTGGAACGAGCTCAGCC
>DATEMM010000183.1:0-21072 GCA_035275605.1 Pyrinomonadaceae bacterium | reverse complement strand
CGGCGGATCACGATTTTCGCCTAAAAGCCGGGTCCGGGTTAAATTCTCAAAAAAACTTTCCCCCGGTTGATCCCATTTCAGTTCTGATTACGCGTTATTCAGGTGGGAAAGGATTTATTTGTTAATAATGAAGAAGATTTTCATCATAATCTCAATTCTTACGCTCTCGGCGGTGGCGGTTTCGGCCCAGACGGCGTCTAAGGGGGAGGCGGCCCATCGTCGCCAGGACGCCGTGGGAGACAAGCGCGTTTCGGTCATTAAGAAGGACGGAAGGCGCACGCCCGGAGTCCTGCGCGTAGGCCCTTCAACGACTTACCTCAAAAACGGCCTCAAGATGGAAGAGGTGGTGAGATTTCTGGGCCGCCCCGCTTCCATTTCGGAGCGGCGTGACGGCGATTTACTCCTGGCCACCTACACCTTCGCGCGCGGCCAGGGCCGGGTCATCGTGGCCGAATTCGAGAACGGCCTGCTGGTCAGCTCTCACTTAGACCCCGAAGGGGTCAAGAATTTATAGGAAGCTGCGCCCAGACAGGAAGCCGCGCCCGGATTAGTATAATTTTTCTCACTTCCCGGCGTACTTTTCGCCGCCGATTAACATCTTAGAGAGGCACAAGCTTGACGAGCACCGGCCCGGCCGGTAGCCGCCCGTTCAAGCTTTTTCCTTTTTAAGGGGGATTTGCGGTGAAGAAAATAAAGGAAAATCTCGCGCTCCTGACCGCAAGTTTACTGACCATTGCCGTGGTCGCGGCCCTGCTCATCGGAGCCGGTCTGAAGCGGTCCTCGCGGCATGGCGACGCCAACGACGGGCAGGCCCCGCAGCTTGCCTCCGTGACCGATGGCGTCAGCGGCTTTTCCTGGGCCGAGGCCGTCAAAAAGGTTAAAGAGGATAGGGGCGAGCCGACCGGCAAACAGGCCAAAGTGGAGACCCCGCGGCAGCTCCGGCATTACAGCGACACGCGCCGCTTTCTAGCCGTCCAGGTCGCGGAGTGGCGCGAGCACCGCTTTGACACCCCGCACGATTTTGTAGACCTGGCCGCCATGATCCGTAGCGGCGAGATGGTGCAGCTACAGCCCGTCAGCCCCGACTACATACTGCTCGGCGTGGGCGGGAGCGCCGACAAAGAGCCGTTCACTCGCTACGAAAACGGCAAGCGAATCACCCTTTACAACGAAGCAGAGCTCAATCAGGAGTACGCACGCATAGGAGAGTCGCGTGCGAATCTTGAGGACGAGATCAATGGTCTCAAGCGGGAGCTGGATTCCCTGAACAAGCGCGAGCGCAGCGCGCGGGCGAGGCTGCAATCCGAGATTCGGGAAAAGGAGAAATCGCTCAAGGCCGAGCTGGAAGCAAAAGACAGGCTCGACCGTTACTACGGCGATTCAAAGAGGCGGGAGCAGCTTTTCGGCGACTACGCGTCTCTGGAGAGCCTGGCAAAGGACTTTTCGGGCCGCGCCTACACGCTCGACGACGCCCGCTCGCGCCAGGAAATGAAAGTGCGCATGCTGAGCTCGCTTCGGCCGCAGGCTCTCAAGGTTCTGGAGGAGATTGCCGCCGCTTACCACGAGCATTTTTATCGGCCGCTCCCGGTGACTTCCCTGGTGCGCCCGGACGAATACCAGTACGCGCTCAGCAAGGTGAACCCGAACGCCGTCCGCATAGAGACGCCGCCCCATTCCACAGGGCTTGCCTTTGACGTCTACTACCGTTTCATGACCGCCGAAGAACAGGCTTACGTGATGGCCTACCTCGCGCGCCTCAAGGACGAAGGGCGCATAGAGGTTCTGCGCGAGAACCGCGACCACTACCACGTCTTCGCCTTCGTTGACGGAACGAGGCCGGACGAAGCGTTCATCGCCGCCTCCCTTGGCAAGACCAAGTCCAAGCCGGCAGAGGCCGAAAGAGAAACGCAGCTCGGCGAATAAGACCGCAGCTTCTACCTGGGAGCGCAGGCATCCGTGCCTGCGCTCCCAGGTAAAGGTCTGGCTCTCGACTTGAACTCTGGCTTTTGAGGTTCGGTGAGGAGTCCGGCGGTCTCTATTTACGCCCTTCGTGCTGTCGCACTCGGTTAAGCATTCCCTGCAACTCGTAATACTCCTGGTCGGTCATCCGCCCGAAGGTGTATTCGTCAAGAAACTCCGTGGTCCGCTCGCCGTCCGCGACGGCCAGAACTTTGGCTCCGGGCGGAATCAGGCCGTGGCTGCTGGCCGTGGCAAATTCCAGATAACCCGGCCGCCCTGTGGCGTAAACTAAGATCATCGTCTCCAATCTCCTGCTAGTTGGGAGCTACACTTTCCTCCCCTTACTGGATAACGCGTAAAAGCGGCAGGCGACGGATCGCGCAGGGATGA
Source organism: Pyrinomonadaceae bacterium (assembly GCA_035275605.1). Lineage (GTDB taxonomy): Bacteria > Acidobacteriota > Blastocatellia > Pyrinomonadales > Pyrinomonadaceae > QHXM01. The sequence continues at coordinate 18,723 of DATEMM010000183.1, read as the reverse complement.
AAATCTCTGTTTCGTTTGCCGGAGGTGCAAACGATGGTGCATGACGGGAATAAAGGAGGAGTCGTCAGCCGCGTCTTCTGGCGCGGCGCGAAGACTTGCGGCCCGCTCGCCGCTGGCTCTGCCTGGGCTTGACCGCCGCCGGTTGACTGGTATTCGTCGCCCCCGGCGACGCCGTGTAGGAATCCTGCGGCGCGCTCTGGCGATAGGCCGCGGCCTCTGCGGTGGCAATCGCCGTCTCCAACCGGACGCGGCTCTGTGCCAGTTGGTCTAGCTGCGCCTGCACCCTGGCCTTTTCGTTCTCAAGCTGGCGTCGCCGTTCGGCCCTTAACTCTTCTGGATGGGTCGAGCCGTTGAGCGCGAAATACTTCTCGATATTTTCCGGCCTTAAATCTTCGTCGAGCTGGCTGACGCGGCCACGCAGCTCCTCCTCCCTCTTCTGCACGTCGCTTAATTGGGAGCGTAGAGCGTCCACGGACGAGTCTTGTCCGAGAGTAATTGCCACGGACGAGAGGATGAGTGTGACCAGTAGTGTGATTCTTGAGGCGAGTTTCATTTCCTGCCGCCTTTCCTGGTAATCGCACGCTGCCGCCCTTTGCCGTTTCCGGCGAGGCAGGGCTGGCACTTGCAGCCCTTGGGCGCGATGTGTTCGGCAATATAGTCCTTGCCGTAGTCAATCGTTATCTCTTCGCCGGCGCGAATCTTCTTCTTCGACCAGATCCAGACTCGCCTGCCGCTGGTGAAGGCCTCTGCGTTCGGGCGGCAAGAGTGGTTGATGTAGCGCGCAGTGTTGCTGCGGTCGCTGCCGTCTATGGCGCGCTTCTCGTCCAGTTCGAAAAGGTACTTTCCGCCCATCTCGTCCGCCTCTTCGCTGGTGATGACCCGGCCGACGTACTCTATGATCCGCTTCCCCGAAGGGATGGATTCGAGCGTGAATAAACCCAGGCCGGTTGTGCTGCGCTTGACGACGAGGCTGCCGTTCCCCTTGCTCATTGCTGCCACCTTAACCGCTTATCGAAAACTCGTGAAGAAAAACTCTCAGCCTTGCTCCCCGTTCATTTGCGCGAAATCACCACGCGCTGAAAAGTGGCCGGGAGCGAGTGCAGCTCGCTGCTCGTGAATCCGGCGTTTTTGAACATCGCTTCCAGTTCGGAGAAGGTGTAGGCGTCGCCGCCCGGCGTGCCGCCCAGCATCATCAGGCTGAACGAAGCGTCCACAGGAGGCGAGACGCGGTCTTCGTTAGGAATCATCTCCAGGGTGGCGACTCTTCCTCCGTCGGCCAGCGCGCTGTGAATCTTCCGCAGAAGCCCCTCGCAGGTCGGCGCGTCAAAGTGGTGCAGGAAATTGGTCAGCAGGATGGTGTCGTACCCGCCGCCGAAATCCGCCTCGAAGGCGCTTCCCGCAATCAGATTGTAACGCCCTTCGATTCCGGCGCGCGCGGCGTTCTCCTGTGCCACCTCCAGCACGTTCGGCCAGTCGAGCGCGAAAATTTGCGCGTCCGGGTTCCGCCCGGCCACGGCTATGCCGTAGAGGCCGTGGCCCGCAGCGATGTCTAAAACCTTTCGCGCACCTGTCCCCTCTTGGGCCAACAGCTCGGCGATTGACTGGGCCGAGAGCGCCGCCAGCGGGGCCATGGCGCGCGCGAACTTCACCCAGATGGGATGCTCCGGGGCGGTGGTCCCTTCTTCGGGAATGATTGTGCCACCTTTACGCACTACAGCCGCGACGTCTTTGAACCCCTCTGTCAGCATCGGCGCGAGCAGGAACTCGATTGAGCCGCCGACGTATGCCGGGGAATTCCGGTTGAGGAAGATGGCCGAGTCCTGTGTCAGGCCGTAGCGATTCTCTTCTTTAGTCAGAAAGCCGATAATCACCAGGTAGTCGCAGAGGATGCGTGTGCCGCGTTCTGAAGCGTCGCATTTTTGGGCGATTGTTTCCGCGGTCTGTGCGCCTTCCGCGATGGCTGTGAAAACGCCAAGCTCGATGGCGGCTTTGAGCGTGGCGGAGCGCTGGTAGGCGTTAATCGTCTCAAAGAAATGTACCGGCGAAGGTCCGGCGGGTTGGCCTGTCATGTATACTCTCCCGTCAAATCTGTTTTCTGATGAAGGCTGAAGGAGCTTACCGAACGTCAGAGCATTCTGCAACGCTCCCGGCCCGAGCCTTCTGTCAACGCGTTCGGTAGTGGTTCAATTAGAGGAATAATTAACAGGGATGGACAGGATGAACAGGATAAAGACAAAACAAGATAGCTAGTTCTTATTTCTTTTATCCTGACAATCTCTGTCCATCCCTGTTTGATTCTCCCTCTAATTTAACCACTACAGCGCGTTCCGGTCACAGACACCAGCCTCGCACGCAAAGGATAAGGAGTAACTACAGCTTGCCGTCCCGTGCCGAAGTTTCCCCCGCAACGGATTCTCAGCGCGGGCGTCTGCTGCGCGTACTCGGCGTCGGTTTCGGCCTGGCCGTCATCATCGGCAACACCATCGGCGCGGGAATCCTACGCACGCCGGGCGAGGTGGCCGCGCGTTTGCCTGGCACCTGGCTCTATCTTGGCGCGTGGGTCGCGGGCGGGCTCTACGCCCTGCTCGGCGCGCTCTCCCTGGCCGAGCTTGGCACAATGATTCCGCGCTCGGGCGGCCAGTACGTTTTCGCCCGGCGTGCCCTGGGCGATTACGCGGGCTTCATCGTCGGTTGGAGCGACTGGCTCTCGACCTGCGGCTCGGCGGCGGCCGTCTCCATAGTGATAGGCGAATACGCGGGCGTGCTGTTTCCGGCTTTAGCCGAGAGAACCGTCCTCATCGCGTCGATTGTCGCCATCGCTTTCGCCGTCTTGCAGTGGCGTGGGATTCGTTGGGGCAGCCGCGTCCAGAATCTAACGGGCCTCGTCAAAGCGCTGGCCTTCCTCGCGCTGGTGCTGGCCTGTTTCCTTTTAGGCGGCCGCACTTCCGGCGAGGTCGCGCAGTCAACGACCGTGCCTTCCGGCTTCGCGCTCGTGTTCGCGCTCGTGCTGGCGCTCCAGTCCGTGATTTACACTTACGACGGGTGGTCCGGAGTAGTCTACTTCTCCGAAGAGGTGCGGGAGCCCGAGCGCAACATCCCGCGCTCGCTTTTCGGCGGCGTGCTCTCGATCATAGCCATTTACCTACTCGTCAATCTCGCGCTGATTTACGTTCTCCCGCTCTCACAGATTGCCGGAGACAAGCTGGCCGTGGGCTCTGCCGCGCAAACCATCTTCGGTCCTTACGGGGACACGATTATCAGGACGCTGACCATCATCTCCATGCTCAGCGCCATTAACGCCTATCACCTGATGGCGACGCGCGTCCTCTTCTCCATGAGCCGCGACGGGCTGGGCTCCGAGAGGGCCGTGCAGGTTAATCGCGGTGGGACGCCGGTCGTCGCCCTCTTCGCGAGCGCGGCCGTCGCGCTCCTCTTCATACTGGGCGGCGAGCGGTTCGAGACGGTCGTCACGGTCCTGGCCTTCTTCTTCGTCGCCAACTACGCGATGTCGTTCATCTCCGTCTTCGTGCTGCGACGGCGTGAGCCAAAAGCCGAGCGGCCGTACCGCACCTGGGGCTACCCTTGGACGACCGCGCTCGCGCTCCTTGGGTCGCTGCTCTTCCTGGCGGGTGCGATTGCGAGCGACACGCGCAACAGTCTTTACGCCTTGCTGCTGCTGGCCGCGAGCTATCCTGTCTTTCGGCTCCTGCGGTGGCTCTCAAAGTAACTCCACGAAAGGAGGCAAGTTCGAGATGAGCACGGACGACTACGTATTTGACGAACGTCTGGCGAGAGCTTCCACCTTGCCCGCGCGCTGGTACACGGATGCGTCCCTTCTCGCACTGGAGAAGGCGCGCGTCTTTTCGCGCACGTGGCAACTGGTCGGTCGCACTGAACAGGTCGCGGCACCGGGCCAGTTCTTCACCGCCACGGTGGGCGACGAGCCCATCATCGTCGCGCGCGGGCTGGACAAAACCTTGCGCACCTTCTCGAACGTCTGCCGCCACCGCGCGGGGCCGGTGGCTGCGGGCGCGGGCGAGCGCAAATCTTTTCGCTGCGGTTATCACGGGTGGGGCTACGGGCTCGACGGTCGGCTGCTGAGCACGCCGGAGTTCGACGGCGTCGAATGCTTCAAGCGCGAGGAGAACTCTCTGCCGCAGTTTAAGGTCGAGACGTGGAACCAGCTCGTCTTCGTCAACCTGGACGGAATTTGCGCGCCGCTGCTTGAGGTGCTCGGGGATTTACCAGCGCGCGCCGGTCTGGATTTGGGGAAGATGAGCCTGGCGGCGCGCAAGGAATGGCACGTGGACTGTAACTGGAAAGTCTACGTTGACAATTACCTCGAAGGCTATCACATCCCCGTAGTGCATCCTTCGCTTAATCGAGAGCTGGACTACGGCCGGTATCGCACGGAGACGAGCGGCTTCTACTCGATACAGCACGCGCCGCCGAGAAGCGAGGGAGCTTCGCGCCTACAGGTGAATGAAGAGACGGGCGCGGACGCAGCGCAGTACTTCTGGCTCTTTCCCAACCTGATGCTCAACGTCTACGCGGACAACTACTCGACCAACCTGATCGTGCCGCTCGGAGCGGAGCGCACCTTGACCGTCTTCGAATGGTACTTCGCGGAGCCTGACCGCGAGGAGACTAAAAATGCCCTGCGCCGGACGATAGAGTTCAGCGACGAGATACAGCTTGAAGACATACATATCTGCGAGGCCGTGCAAAGGGGCCTTCGCTCCAGCACCTACAAGCAGGGCCGCTACTCTGTCAGGCGCGAAAACGGCGTCCACCACTTTCACGGCTTGTTGTCCGAATTTCTGGCGAGCAATTCGTGACTATAACTATAGAGTTATAGGAGGAATTAACAGGGATGGACAGGATGGACAGGATAAAGACAAGGCAAGTTAATTAGCTCTTATTTCTTTTATCCTGACAATCTCTGTCCATCCGTGTTTGAATCCGCCCTCATCATCAGACGATTAGACCCTTAGCAGAAATTCTTACTAGTTCTGACCTTTTTCGATTCTGGGATTATTGAATCCCGGAATCGGACACTTCCAGCCTCGCCTTTTATCCCCCTTCTTCAATAAACCCTGAAAACTTATCATCCGGCTCTTTACCTGCCGCGCGGCACACAGCTTGTAAAGATGCCTTTCCCGAGGACGTGTTGAAATGGACGCACCGGCCCAAAAATTAATCAGACTCGACGCGGTCACTAAAGTGTTCTTCACCGAAGAGGTGGAGACGCACGCGCTCTCCGGCGTGCATCTGGGGATTGAGAGAGGCGAGTACGTCTCGATTGCAGGCCCGTCCGGCTGCGGCAAGTCCACGCTGCTCGCCATCCTCGGTCTGCTCGATACGCCCACCGAAGGCAGGTACTGGCTCCAGGGCAGACTCGTCTCCGAATTGACTCCGGCGGAAGCCGCGCGCATACGCAACCGCGAGATCGGCTTCGTCTTCCAGAGCTTCAATCTCATCGGCGACCTCACCATCTTCGAGAACGTCGAGTTGCCGCTCACCTACCTGGGGATGAAGACCACGGAGCGCCGCTCGAAGGTCAACGCGGCGCTGGAAAAGGTCGGGATGGGACACCGCAGCAAACACCTTCCGAGCCAGCTCTCCGGCGGCCAGCAACAGCGCGTGGCCGTCGCGCGCGCCATCGTCGCGGAGCCCGCGATTCTCCTGGCCGACGAGCCGACGGGCAATCTGGATTCCGTCAACGGCCAGATCGTCATGGAGCTTTTGAGGGATTTGCACCGCGCCGGCACCACCGTCTGCATGGTCACGCACGACCCGCGCTACGCGCTCTACGCCGACCGCACGATTCACCTCTTCGACGGCCGGGTCGTGGAAGAGAGCGCCGAGACGGCTGAGGAGGTGGCCTGATGGGAACGCTCCTGCAAGATTTGCGATACGGATTGAGAACCCTCTGGAGAAGTCCGGGCTTCACGCTGGTCGCCGTCACCGTCCTGGCGCTCGGCATCAGCGTCAACAGCGCCATCTTCAGCGTCGTCAACGGCGTGCTGCTCAAGCCCCTCAACGCGCACAACCCTGAAAGACTCGTCTTCGTCTTCGAGAACCGGACGCAGGTGAAGGACTCCACCTCGACCGCCGCCCCCGTCAACTTCGTCGCGTGGAGGGAGCGCAGTAAATCTTTCGAGGCGATGGCCGCCTACGGTGGGCAGAACCTGAACCTGACCGGCTCAGGTTTCCCAGAACAACTCTCCGGCGCGGTTGTCTCCGCCAACCTCTTCTCGCTGCTGCCAATCAAGCCTGCCCTGGGCCGGGACTTTCTCCCCAGCGAGGACCAGCCCGAGAGCGAGCGCGTCATCATCCTCGGCCACGGGCTCTGGCAGCGGCGCTTCAATTCCGACCCGCGCGTCATCGACCAGAAGATTACCCTCAACGAAAACGCTTACAAGATCATAGGGGTGATGCCGCCCGGCTTCGACTTCCCGACCAACGCGGAGTTCTGGACGCCGCTCGTTATCAGCGACGGCGCTGTCGGCGGGATGGGCGGCCGCATCCTGAGCGTCATAGCCCGCCTCAAACCAGGGGTGACCGTCGAGCAGGCAGAGGCCGAGATGAACAGCATCGCCGAGAGCCTGGCGGCGGAGAACCCGGAATTCAACGCGGGCTGGGGCGTGACGATTGTCCAGATTCACGCGCTGGTGGTCAGAAGTGTGCGCTGGCCCTTGCTCGTGCTCTGGGGAGTCGTCTGCCTGGTCCTCTTGATCGCCTGTGCCAACGTCGCCAATCTGCTCCTGACGCGCGCCAGCCATCGCCGCAGGGAGATAGCCATCCGCGTGGCCGTCGGCGCGAGCCGCCGCAGGATCGTCCGGCAGCTTTTAACCGAGAGCGTGCTGCTGGCCTTAATCGGAGGCGCGCTCGGGCTGCTGCTGGCGGTGTGGGGTGTTGACGCTCTCATTGCGCTCGGCCCCAACTCCCTGCCGCGGATCGACGAGATCAAAATTGACCGTTGGGTGCTCGGCTACACGCTCGCGATTTCACTGCTGACGGGCGTCCTCTTCGGTTTGGTCCCGGCCCTGCAAATCTCCAAGCCGAACCTCAACGAGCTGCTCAAGGAGGGAATCCGAAGCTCGCCGTCGAGTTTCGGGCGCGATCCCGTCCGCAGCCTGCTGGTCGTCGCGGAAGTCGCCATCTCTCTTGTCCTACTGATCTGCGCCGGGCTCATGATTCGCAGCTTCACGCACCTACAAGGCGTCAACCCAGGCTTTGACCCGCGCCACGTCGTGACGATGCAGGTCAACCTTCCCGAAACGAAATACGGCGAAGACCGTCAGGTCGTGGACTTTTACCGACAAGCCTTCGCGCGAATCAGGACCGTTCCGGGGGTCGCACACGTCGGCGCGACGCACTCTCTTCCCTGGAGCGGCAACAGCTCTATGCGCTACTTCTACGCAGAGGGCCAGCCGCTTCCCGAAACCGGCCGGGAGGACTCTTACAACACCAACTACCGCGTCATCACCCCGGACTATTTCGACGCGATGGGGATTCCCGTCCTGAAAGGAAGAGATTTCACGGAGGGCGACACGCTCCAGTCACCCGCCGTGGTCATCGTCAACGAGATGCTGGCGGCGCGACTCTGGCCCAATGAGGATGCTCTCGGCAAGCGCATACGGCAATACAGGCCCGGTCAGGAGCAGGCCTGGTTCAGCGTCGTCGGCGTGGTGGGCAATGTCCGTCACTACTGGCTGGGCGACGTCTCGCAGCCGGAGATTTATATCCCGTACACGCAGGTCCCGCTTCTTTCCAGCACAACCATCGAGCGCCACCGCCGCTTCATGCAGATCGCCATTCGCACAAAGGGCGACCCCCTGGCTGTCGTCGGGGACGTGCGCCGCGAGGTCGCTGGCGTTGACCCGGAGCTTCCTCTCTACAACGTCAGGACGATGGAGGAGAGGCTGGGCGTCTCGTTGATGGCCCCGCGCTTCAACACGCTGCTGATGGGCATCTTCGCCGCCGTGGCCTTGATTCTAGCCGTCGTCGGACTCTACGGCGTGATGTCCTACGCGGTCGTCCAGCGCACGCACGAGATAGGCATCCGGATGGCACTCGGCGCGAGCCGCGCGGACGTTCTCCGCTTCATCCTGCGCCAGGGAATGGCGCTCGTGCTGGCGGGCGTGGCCGTCGGCCTCGTCGCCGCCTCGCTCCTGACGCGGGCGCTCTCCACGCTTCTCTACGAAGTCAGCCCGACTGACCCGACCACGTTCATAGGCATCTCGCTCATCCTGATAGTGGTCGCCTTCTTCGCCTGCTACATCCCCGCGCGCAGGGCCACGCGCGTCGAGCCCCTGGTCGCGCTCAGACACGAGTAAGAATTTATCTGCTAATGAAGAGGAGACTTCACGACATGAAAAGATTAACCTTCGCGCTCGGAATAGTCCTGATGCTGCTCACGTGCGCGCCCCATGCGGCGGCGCAGTCCAATCCCCTCGAAGGCGAATGGGTCGGCGGCTCCAATCTCTTCAAGAACCCCTCCTTCATACACTTTCGCTTCAATGTACTGACGGGCCAACTGAGCGGCCTCGTTGACGTGCAGAACTGGAGAATGGTCAGGCGGAAACTCTCCAGCGTGCGCCTTGACGCCTCGCAACTGCGCTTTGAGATTCCCTCGACCACGGGCGAGTTATACGTTGGTGAAGGGACGATGGAGGGGGACGTGATTCGCGGGACGCTGCGCCGCGGCGAAGACCAGGGCAACTTTCACCTGCTCCGCGTCAAGAGCGTCAACCGCCGGACGCTTGAAGCCTACACAGGCACCTACACCTTCAGGAACGAAGAGCAAGGCGGGAAACAGGAAGAGCACCTCATCACCTGGGGCTCGCTCTACGGCGAGCACCTGCGCTGGGTTAGTTTGAGTGACGGTTCGACCACGGCGCTCTTCCCCATTTCGGAGAACACCTTTCTCTTCGCCAGCTCCGTCGTCAACTCGCCCGTGCCCGCCGCAACCTGGACCTTCGAGAAGGGTGAGCAGGGGAAGCCCGTGCGCTCGATTGTTCGCGTCACAAACCGTCCGGACCAGATCGGCTCCAGGTCCGACCTCATCGCGCAGGAAGAGGTGACGCTGCATAACGGCGACATCCGCCTGGCCGCGACGCTGACCGCCCCTAAGACGAAGGGGCCGCACCCGGCGATAGTCTTTGTGCCAGGCTCCAGCGATCAGCAGACGCGAGACGAGAGCAGTCCCTTTCGCGAGTTCGAGCCGCTCATACGCGCGGGCTTCAGCATCCTCGTCTACGACAAGCGGGGCGTAGGCAACTCCACCGGCGACTGGCAAAAGGCTTCCTTCGATGATCTGGCGGGTGACGCGCTCGCCGCCGTCAACTACCTCAAGCGCCGGCGCGACATAGACACCAAACGCATAGGCGTCTGGGGATTCAGCCAGGGCGGCTGGGTCGCCCCGCTCGCGGCTTCGCGCTCCAGGACCGTGGCCTTCGTCATCATGGCTTCCGGCGGCGGCGTCACGCCGCGCGAGGCGGAGATGAATCAACAGCTTGCGCGGATGCGCATGCGCAAGCTCTCCGACACGGAGATAAAAGAGGCGCTCGATTTCATGAAGCTACAGTTCGAGGCCGTCGGGAGCGAGCGCGGCTGGGAGCACTTCCAGGCGGAGGTGCCGAAGGTGCGCGCCGCCAAGTGGTACCGGCACACCTGGGGCGGTGTGCCAAAAGAGAATTGGATGTGGGCCTGGTGGCGTCCGCTCGTCTCTTACGACCCTGCGCCGGTCCTGGAGAAGGTGAAGGTTCCGGTCCTGGCCCTCTACGGCGAGGCCGACACCCTCACTGTGCCAGAGGCCATCCACGCCTCCATCGAGCGAATCGGGCTGGCCCTGAAGAAGGGCGGGAATACGGACTTCACGTCGCGCATCTTCCCGAAAGCCTCGCACGACCTCTCGGTCTTTGAGAACGAGCGCTGGGTCGCGCCTCCAGACTATCACTCGACGCTCGTCAACTGGCTCCGGCGCGTCACAGGCCGAAAGTGAAAACCTAAGGAACGCACTCTCTACTTACCAACTTAAGGAGTTTTGAAATGGCTATCTTCTCAAGATCGAAGACGACGCGCGGCGCGCGAAGCGCAACGCTTCTCCTCATCACACTGCTTCTTCAATCATTTCTGCTGCACCCTTCGGCCGCCCTGGCACAACAGCCCGCGACGCCGGCGACAACCGCGCCGACGGAGCGCTACTCGGACCCAGGCCCCTATGCAGAGCGCCTGCGCGCCTTCGAGGAGTTCGTGAAGAAACAGATGGAGGCGGACAAAATTCCCGGCCTCTCCATCGGCTTCATCAAGGACAATTTCATCTGGGCCAAAGGCTTCGGTTATGCGGACCTGGAGAGCAAGACCCCCGCCACGGCCCAGTCCGTCTACCGCCTCGCCTCCGTCACCAAGCCTATGACGGCGATGGCCGTCCTGCGCTTAGTCGAGCAGGGCAAAATCAATCTAGACGCCGAAATCCAGACTTACGTCCCCGAGTACCCGAAGCAGAAGTGGCCGGTCACGGTTCGCCAGCTTCTGGCACACCTGGGCGGGGGCCAGGTCGGCAGCGGGCTCGGCGCGGAGCGAAAGACCGTCAAAGAGGTGGTCGCGGCCATCAGTAAGTACCCGATTGAGACCGAGCCGGGGACACGATTTATCTACACGACGAGCGGCTACAACCTGCTCGGCGCGGCCATCGAGAACGCTTCGGGGCAATCTTTCGGGGACTACCTCAGGCAACAAATCTGGGCTCCGCTCGACATGACGGACACGCGCATGGACAACCCGCGCGACCTCATCCCCAACCGCGTGCGCGGCTACGAGCTGGTCGAGGGCCGCATCAAGAACGCAGAGTACGTTGACGTCAGCGCGCGCTTCGGCGGCGGCGGAACGCAGGGCACAATCCTGGACTTGCTGCGCATGGCGCGGGGGTTAAATGAGGGCAAGGCGCTCTCGAAGTCGAGCGTTGATTTGATGTACACGCAGGTCGCTGCGCGCGACGGGCGCTTCTGGAATTACACCGAGGGCGGTTGGGACTACGGCCTGGGCTGGTTCGTCTTCCCCATCAACGGGCGCTTCGCGGTCCACCACGACGGCGGGCAGAAGGGCACGACCACGGACATCTTCCGCCTCCCTTCGGAAAACTTCGCCATCGCCATCGCCTGCAATCTTGAGAACGTAGACAAGTTCGTCTACATCCAGCGCCTCTACGAAGCCGTCTTCAACGAACCCTGGTACGTCTCCGCTTACACGAAAGAGAAGGCGGACGAAATCCTCTACAGGGGGCTCGCGGACACGTTCAACTACGGCCAGCTTCAATTCGACAAGGCCGGTCAGCCCTTAACGCGCGATGCGCAGGAACTCTCCGCGGCATTCAGTTACTTCAACCGCTACGTCAACCGCGAGGCCGTACAATCTTCCATGCAGGAGGCCGAGAGCAAAATCAAAGACGGCAGGTACCCGGCGGGGGGCCAGAACTTCGTCAAAGTCGGCTCTTACATCGCCGCGAAGCTGCGCGAAAAGTATGGGCCAGAAAGGCTCAAGGCGTATCACACGACGGGGGCGATTCCCTTCTTCAGCGACTACGTGGAGATGTACAAGGCGGACCCTGCGTTCCCGAAAGAGTTGCGGCTGAGTGAATCGTTCGAGCGAATGATCGCGAAGTGGAACGAGGATTGGAAGCGGACCTGGAGCCCGGAGATGCGCGCGCTTCACCTGAACTTCGCGTCCGACCCGGCCGCCTTCGATAAGCTGCGGGCGGCTTTCACAGGCGCGGAAGTCTACCCGAACTTCATCCCGCAACTGATGAGCATGCAACGCGGCGGGATGGAAGTCGTCAGGGCCGCGAGGTTCGCGGCGGAAGTTTACCCGCGCTCGGACCGGACCAACGGCAACTACGCCATCATCCTGTTGGCCCTCGGCGATAAGCGCGCCCAGGCGAAAGAGATTGTAAAAGATGACGACGACGCGCTCGTCTACATGAAGCGGGCTTTTGACATCAGCAAGGAGGGAATTGCCAGCGCCAAAGTCCTGAACATGATCGCCAACAACTGGGCCAGCGAAGGGTCTGTGCAACGCATGGACAGGGCGCTGGACGTGCTGAAAGTCGCGGCCGTGCTCTATCCGAAAGAGGCCGCGTTCTACGACACGGCCGGGAACATCTACCTGCGCAAGGGGCAGAAGGCAGAGGCCGCAGAGCAGTACCGGAAGGCGCTGGAAATTGATCCAAACTTCGAGCACGCGCAGAAGAGTTTGAAGAGTCTGTCGAACCAGTCGCAGTTGCGCGGGCCGTCGGACCCCAAAGAGCTGGAGACGTTCCTGGACGGCTTCTTCGCCAACCAGATGGCGGAGCTGCACGTGCCGGGCGCGGTCGTAACGGTCGTCAAGGACGGGAAAATCTTTTTCACCAAAGGCTACGGCTACGCGGACGTCGAGAAGAGGACGCCGGTTGTGCCGGACCGGACGCTCTTTCGCGCCTACTCGGTCTCGAAGTCCTTCACGGCCACGGCCGTCATGCAGCTCTTCGAGCAGGGCAAGTTGAAACTCGACGAGGACGTCAACCATTATCTCAAAGGCTTTCAGCTCAAGGGCGATTTCAAGGAGCCCGTCACGCTCGCCAACCTGATGACGCACACTGCCGGGTTCGTTGACACGGACGCGCCTGAGATGTTCGCCCACGGCGCGTTCAAGCCGCGCTCGCTCAGTGAAAACATCAGGATGAACATGCCACGACGCTCGAAGCCCGTGGGCACGTTCCGCTACTCCAACTACGGCGCATCGCTCGGCGGCTATATCGTCGAAACGATTTCGGGCGAGCCGTTCGCGGATTACATGGACAAACACATCCTCAAACCGCTCGGGATGCGCAACTCGACCTTCCTCCTGCCGAACCAGTTACCGCCCGCAGTGGCGGCGAACGTGGCGGTCGGCTATCGCTATGAGGACGGCGTCTACAAAGCCATGACGCCGGACGAGGGCGATTTCTGGACCGCGCCCGCCGCGAACCTGCTCACGACGGGCACGGACATGGCCCCTTTCATGATCGCGCACCTACAGCAGGGCCGCTACGGGCGCACGCGTATTCTCAAGGAGGCGACCATAGAGGAGATGCACCGCCCGCGGCAGATAGGCGAAGCGCCCCTGATGGCCTACGGCTTCTTCCCGCACTTCGAGAACAACCAGCGCGGTCTCTTTCACAACGGGGGCTGGGACGGCGCGATCAGCCAGATGTTTCTGCTTCCCGAACACAACATGGGCTGGTTCGTCTCCTACACCTTCGGCGGGGACCGCGGGCGCGAGCTGCGCTGGCGTCTCTTGAGCGCGATGCTCGACCGCTATTTCCCGGAGTGAGGGAAAGGGAATAGCCACTGAAGGCACAGAGAAGATTTAGAAAATTCAAATTAAAGATTTGAGTTTTGAAATTTGAAATTTGAAATCTTTTTCTCTGTGTCTCTGCGCCTTCAGTGGCTAAATTTTCAGACACGCTCGCAGAAACGTAGAAACCCTTGAGCACATTGGTTGACGCTTTACCGCCCGCGCTCATATGCTCAGCGGGCGCGGTTGATGCGCGCACAGGGAAAGAGACTCTCTTAAAGATGCCGCGAATCCTGATCGCAGACGACCAGCCTGATGTCCTTGAAGCTTTGCGCCTTCTACTGAAAGGCGAGGGCTTCCAGCTCGAAACGGCGAGCTCGCCATCCGCCGTGCTCGGCGCGCTCGAAGGCGTCGAATATGACGTCGCCCTGATTGACCTCAACTACGCGCGCGACACCACCTCCGGGCAGGAGGGGCTTGACCTCCTGGCGCGCATACGCGCGATAGATAACGCCCCGCCGGTCGTCGTGATGACGGCCTGGGGCAGTGTGGAGCTGGCGGTCGAGGCCATGCACCGCGGGGCAAGCGATTTCGTGCAGAAGCCCTGGGAGAACGCGCGCCTGCTCTCCATCCTGCGCACGCAAGTTGAGCTGGGCCGCGCGCTGCGCAAGGGCCAGCGCCTCGAAGCCGAGAATCAGTTGCTGCGGCGCGGTGACGCTGCACGCCCCCTCCTGATCGCCGAGTCCGCCGCGATGCGCCCCGTGCTGGAGATCATCGAGCGCATAGGGCCGTCCGCCGCCAATGTCCTGATTACGGGCGAGAATGGCACAGGCAAGGAAGTGGTCGCGCGCACCTTGCACGCGCTCTCCGAGAGGGCCACGCAGCCCATCGTGACGGTCAACGCGGGCGGACTGTCCGAAGGAATCTTCGAGAGCGAGCTCTTCGGCCACGTCAAGGGGGCGTTCACGGACGCGAAGACGGACCGGGTTGGGCGGTTTGAATTGGCCGACGGCGGGACGCTCTTTCTGGACGAAATCGCCAACGTCCCCCTCGGCCTTCAACCGAAACTGCTGCGCGTGCTCCAGACGGGCGAGTTCGAGCGCGTCGGCTCATCCAGGACACGGCGCGCGGACGTGCGCGTCCTCTCGGCGACGAACGCGGACCTGACAGACGAGGTGGCAAGCGGGCGCTTCCGCCGGGATTTGCTCTTTCGCCTGAACACGGTCGAGATTCATCTGCCGCCTCTGCGCGAGCGCCGCGAGGACATTCCGCTCCTGGCCGAGCACTTTCTGAAAGAGCACGGGCGGCGCTACCGCAAAGACCCGGAGGGCTTCGACCGGGCTGCTATGCAGATGCTGGAGGAGCACACCTGGCCCGGCAACATACGCGAGCTGGACCACGTCGTCGAGCGTGCGCTGCTGATGGCTCGCTCATCCGTCATAGGGGCAAACGACCTCGGCCTGCGGACAGTTCAGGACGGTGCGCGCCGCCTGGAGGAGATGAGTCTGGAAGAGGTCGAATCGTTTCTGATTAAGAAGACCCTGGCCCGCTTCGAGGGTAACGTCAACCGCACGGCGGAAGCACTGGGCCTGAGCCGCAGCGCGCTCTATCGCCGCCTGCAAAAGTACGGACTCTGATTGCAGTGATTGAGAAGAAGGAGATAAGAGAATCGACGGGCGCTGCGGTCTTGATAAGACGCGCCGCTCCAGGGGGACGTGTGCGCCTGAGCCATCAGGCGCGCCTCATGCTGCACGCCCTGCTGGTGGGCCTGCCGGGCTCCGTCCTCGCGCTCGTCCTGCTCTGGGCCGGGAGCTACGGCCTCAAATTGCAGGTCACTCTCACGCTCCTGCTCGTGCTGGGTTGGGCGGCTCTGGCTTTCGCGCTTCGCAACCGCGTCGTGCATCCTCTGCAAACGCTGGCCAACCTGCTGGCCGCGCTTCGCGAAGGCGACTACTCGATCAGGGCGCGGGGCGCGAGGCGCGGGGACGCGCTCGGCGAAGTGATGCTCGAAGTCAACGCGCTCGGCGAGACTTTGCGCGAACAGCGCCTGGGTGCCCTGGACGCGACGAATCTGCTGCGCGCCGTCATGGCCGAGATAGACGTGGCGGTCTTTGCCTTCGACGGTGAGCAGCGTTTGCGCCTGGTGAACCGTGCGGGCGAAAGCCTCCTGGAGAAACCGGCCGAGCAGCTCCTCGGGCGAAGCGCGGCGGAACTGGGCCTGAGCGCTCCGCTCAGCGGAGAGGCTTCCGGAACGATCCAGGCCGCCTTTCCAGGCCGCGCTGGGCGCTGGGGCGTGCGCCGCAGCACGTTTCGCGAGCGCGGGTTGCCGCATCATCTCTTGGTGCTTTCGGATTTGAGCCAGCCCCTGCGCGAAGAGGAGCGCGAAGCCTGGCAACGCCTGATACGCGTGCTGGGCCACGAGCTCAACAATTCGCTCGCGCCGATTCAATCCATCGCAGGGAGTTTGCGCCAACTGCTCACCAGACAGCCTTCGCCCGCGGATTGGCGCGAGGATTTGGAGCGCGGGCTCACAGTCATCTCGACGCGCGCCGAAGCTCTGGGGAGATTCACGGAAGCCTACGCGCGCCTGGCGAAACTGCCGCCGCCACGCTTTCAGGACGTCAGCCTGGATGCCCTCGTCGCCCGCGTCCTGGAACTGGAGAAGCGTACACACGTCGCGCTCGAAGCCGGCCCGCGCCTGACTATCCGGGCAGACCCGGATCAGTTGGAGCAGCTTCTCATCAACCTGCTCTGCAATGCCGTGGACGCGGCGCTCGAAACCGGCGGCGGGGTGCAGGTGGGCTGGACGAAAAAGAATTCGCACCTTGACGTCTGGGTCAGAGACGAGGGACCGGGCCTGCTCAATTCCAACAACCTGTTCGTCCCCTTCTTCACGACGAAGCCCGGCGGCTCCGGGATAGGATTGGTCTTGAGCCGCCAGATAGCGGAAGCGCACGGCGGCACCCTCACACTGGAGAATCGCGACAACGCCGCGGGATGCGAAGCGCGACTGCGACTTCCGCTGTGAGGCGCGGCCGGCGTCCGAAAAAGATTGACACCGATTCCTTTTCAGGAATATTTTTCCTTCTTTCTCGCTAACGAGGCCCGCAGTCGTTAGCCTCACATCATGATTGTAAGCCAAGATGAAACCCATCTGCTTCGTATTGATGCCTTTCGCTGAAGAGTTCGAAGAAGTCTACGAGTACGCCATAGCCCCGGCCGCGGAAGACGCGGGATTCCATTGCCACCGCGCGGACCACGCCGTTGGCCCGAGCGCCATCATCTCGGACATCGTCAACAGCATCTTCGCGGCCGACGTCGTCGTCGCCGACATAACGGAATCGAATCCCAACGTCTTTTACGAGCTGGGAGTCGCGCACGCGATTGAGAATAAAACGCTCGTCATCTGCGAAAAGACCAAGCAGGAACTGCCGTTCGATTTAGCAGCTTACCGGGTCCTCTTCTATTACAGGACGATCAAAGGAGTCCGCACAGACTTGCGCGAGACGCTCAAAAAACATTTGACGCAGCTCGACATCTGGAAGAAACGTCCGAACAATCCGGTCCAGAATTTTCGTCCGGTCAAATACGCGGTGCCGTTACAGAGCCAGACATTCCTTGAGCGCAGGATTAAGGAGCTGAGGGAGGAGATTCGCGAGGCTAGAAAGGAGACGCGGCGCGCCGAGGCGCGGACCATAATCCTGGCCCTGCGCGAGATAGAGCTGCGCCACCTGAAGAAACTGTTGGCAGAAGGCCCTTTCGTCTACGACAAACACTCGGCCTTTTTGGACGAATTGCGGAAGCTGCGTTCGCTGCACCTGATTAAAAACAGGCCGGGCACCAACATTGGCGGCATCCCGCAGTCTGGAAACTTGAAGGATTATCTGGAACTCACCGCCCCTGCGCGCGACGTTCTTGAAGAGATAATCCGTTTGTTCGGGGCGAGCTAGCCGGCTGGTGCTTCCCTTAAGGTCCGCGCGCTCTATTTAATCTCTAGACTTCCGCGCCGCTCCCACTGCCCGTTCCTGTAGATGGCCTCCGGCGGGAAACGCGTTTCCAGGTCGGCGGCCTCCCACTCGACGCGCGCCGCCTGTTCCTTGCTGTAGAAGAGGAGCGCGGCCCCGCTGCCCGGACGCACCTCCCCCTGCGCACTGACGACGAAGTAGCCGCGCGCGTCCACTTCGTCCAGGCCGTGAAAGATCGAGAGGTCTCCAACGTCCTGAACGGAGGCTCTGAGGGGCTTGCTTTCGTCTCCCCGCCCCGCTTCGACGTTGACGGCGACATCGGCCGTGTATGGCGTCGAGTGCAATTCACCGTCGCCGCTGTTGCCATCGCGCGTGCGTTTGACGAGAGTCGCGCCGCGCAGGATGAGGTCGTAGATGATTCCGCCTTCGTTCATCCTGAGCGCGTCGTAGACGGCAGGGTTCGCTTCCTCCACGCTCCCGTCCGAGAGGGCTTTCAAGGCGAGGGCGTAGGCCACGAAGTTGAGGCCGACGAGATCCTGGCTGCTCATGCCTTTGAGCGCGCCCGTCTCGATGAGGATGACTGGCGTTCCCCACTGGCTGATGAGGTCGCCGAAGGCGCGCGGGTTGAACGAGTCGTCGTAGCGCCCTATGTGGCCGTAGATGAAAGGCGAGAGGGCTTCGACCATGACGGCGCAGAGTTTCTTGTTGCGTATGCGCCCAGGCGTGTCGGAGCCGGAAGCATCCGACGGCACGGCCAGAAGCGAGATGGTGGCCTGGCGGCCAGTGTCGCCGACGGAGGTGCGCGTGTTCTGGTTGTGTAAATTGAATCCTATGTCCGGTCGCCAGTCGTCGCGAAGCTGCTTGAGCAGGCGGCCCTCCGGCGTGACCAGGTTGCGCGCGTCGCGGTTGATGTCTATGAACTGTAGGTTGCGCCGCTGGTAGAGCTCGGCCCCGTCCGGGTTGAGCATCGGGACGGCGCGGAGAGTGATTTTCTCCTCTATCGCTTTGACCCAACTCTTGCCGCGATTCTTCCGCAGGTAGGCGAAGAGATCCAGGAGCGCGCTGGTGGCGGTCGGCTCATCGCCGTGCATCTGCGACCACATGAAGACCTTGAGCGGCCCGCGCCCGAATTCCATCTGGTGAATGGGACGGCCCGCCAGAGAATGCCCGACCTCTTTAATCGAGACGCCGCGCGAGCGTAGCTCCGCTAGATACTTCTGGAGGTCCGCGTGTTTGACGAGCGCAGGGTCCTGACGGGTCAGCCTCTCATGCTGCCAGTCGCGGAAAAGCTCGCGGGGGGTCTGCGCGCTTGCTGAGATGCCCAGGAGCAGGGTGAGCGCGACGAGTGTGGGCGTTCGCAATTTTCGGGTCATGTGTTTGCTGCCTTTGAAGAACCAGTGGTGCATAGGCGTAACCAGCCTGAGTTCGATATAAGAGGACT
>DATEMM010000182.1:0-8038 GCA_035275605.1 Pyrinomonadaceae bacterium | reverse complement strand
TCTCACCCCCATCGAATATGAGTTGGAGCAATTCGTAGAACAGAAGGGCAAGGATGCTCCCATCATATTTTTCAAACAGAAACCGGATAGATTTGTCAGGCCGTCTCCGGCTATGGAGATATGGGTTGAGGAGAAGGCTGGCGAGCTGGGAGTCGAGCCCATCATCTTCGATGGTCCCGGTGAGATGGAGTATCAGATACGCCACGCTCTGTCGAAATTCAACGAGAAGAAGGACGTTCCCTGCGTTAAAGGCAGGTTCATCATCAGGTACGTTGGACCTGATTTTATTGGCCTGATCGGGAAGCTGTCGGAGGTAGTGTTTACTGGCTACAGGCTCAACATAGATTACATCTCACACGCATCAGGTGGCGGGCTGGCGACGACATACGTTTCGTGCTCGCCGCGTATGGTCGCGGGAACTGTCCAGGACGTGGACCTGCGTGAGTTGGAGCAGGATATGCAGCGCATCATAGAGGAGGACTTGGATAAAGCATGTACGGAGGAGGAGCACCGCTTTGTGGACGGCTCAGACCCGATGGCTGGCCCACGTCCAAGCATTAAAGTGGATAAAGACCCTACGGAATCCAGGCCCTATCAGTTCTTCAGCAAGGTGCGGACTATTGATGCTCCGGGTCAGCTTACTGCTATTTGCAAGGAGTTCCTGGTCAACGGCTTCAATATAGATGAATTTCAATTGAGGCCGTCACCGCCCGAATATCCCAGGCAAACGACAATGTACATGTGGCTCTCCAGACCCGCTAAATGGTCGAAAGGAAGAGACGAAGATCAGGCGGAACTGGAAAGGTGTCTCCGATATTTAATCGGGGTGCGAAACTTCAGCTTGAGAGTGATGTCACGACCGGAATCTCACAAGTCATCGCACCCGACTCCGTGAGAGCATCTCTTTCATGCTTTGTCATAAAGAATGCTCGTGATGGCCTGCCAGAGGAAGGGTCGCCCCAGGTCTGCGAACGAAAGCGAACTCCCATCGCCGGGCGTATCGACTGTTTCCCTTACTTGATGAGCGCGCTGGTGGCTCTCCGCTGGAGGTGAATGTGCGGCGTCTGGTGCGCTCCCTTACCTAACACCCTGTTCAGCCAATTAGCCATAACTAAGCCCATTCTACGCCCTAAACCACGCGGCACCTTAAGCCGAGTGGAACGTTCAGGGAGCCCGCTCATTTAGTTTCCATAAACCGTATCCCCACCAGATGGCATAAATCCTGTACAGCAAGTATGGCACTAATGACCATGCCGCCACCTTGTCCAGCAGAACCAGGCAGACAAAGAGGGCGACATCCATAATCGGGAATAAAGCGCCCACTATAAAAGTAAGGCGTAAATTCCGAGCGCGGAAGATAATGTAGTTGGAGAGAGCGTTGACGATCATCATGAAGAAGATAAGCATGAGCGCCGCGGACTTGAGCGCGGAATCGTCGTCGAGTCTTAACAGGCGATAGAGGATGAACCAAAAGATCAGGTAATAGAGGGCACCGATGATAGTCCACGCCCAGAGTGGGGCGGAATAGCGCGGAAACCGTAGCGTTGCGAAAAACGATTTCACGTTTTTGCCCGCGCACACGCCTTCCAGGGCGGCCGCCGCAGCACAGGCTCCGATTGAAATTAAGATGGCGTAACCAGCCGACATCACCGGCACCTCATCTCTGGATTCGACAGCCGCCAGACGCCAGGGTTGACAGGTCTATGGGTTACGAACAAAGCGGACAATCGTGCGTCTGACATTAAAGCTGATTCCCCTCCGGTTGAATCAGTTGTTAGACGCGGCGCCGCCAAACCTCCACCTTACCTGACGACGTTTCGCTCGGCCCTCCATATCTTCCATGACAGGATGAAGAACCATACAACAGCCGCCAGCAAGACGATTACCACCAGCAGCGGCGTGTCCCTGCCCGTCGCCACGTAGAAGCTCTTAGCGCCGCCTGCCGCACCTATGACCGCCAGCGGCAGGAGCGGCGGCCACTTCGATTTGCGCGAATCATGCCGGTGATAACGCAAGTAGAAGACGAGCAGGACCAGGGACGTAAGCGTGGCCTCGCAGGCCAGCACCCACTGATACATGATGAAGCCGCCGAGCAGCAGGCTCAGCACCAGTGAGGCCACCCCGGCGAGCATGAGGGTCGGGACTATCTTCTCTGTCCACTTAACCATTGCTCATCAGATTAGGCGGAGTTAGCCCAGCTCTTTAATATAGCTCACGATGTCCTCGCCGTAGCCGAGCCGTTCGTAAACTTTCCTCGCATGAAGGTTCCGGGCGAACACACTCAGATGCAGCCATTTGTACCTCTGCCGCGCGCCCACTCCTCGCCTTTCAACCTCAACGCCCGCCCGACGCCGCGCCGTTTACCTTGCGCGCGAATTGAAAACGGAAGCGGTCGCGGTAAAGAATTTCGGTGCGGTTCAGGGCGTAGAAATCCAGGCGGTCGGTCGCGCCGTAGACGGTCGTGAAGCCCGCGGTGTAACCGGCGTCTTCGACCACCTGGCGCGCGCCCTCGTTGAAGTGCCCGCCGGGATAAGCGAACACCTTGCAGGGCTTCGTCAGGAGCGCCTCGATCTGCCGCTTCGACTCCTCGACCTCGAACTTCACTTCGTCCAGTGGAATCTGGTGCAGCAGCTTATGGTTGAGAGTGTGCGAGCCGAACTCTATCCCATCTTTAGACATCTCCACGATCTCTTCCGGCGAGAGGTGCGCGCGCCCGCTTTCGCCTTCCGACAGGGCTTTGGTCGAGACCTGCCCGACGCACGACGGGATTAAAAAGATGGTGGCCTTGATTCCCAGCTCGCGCAGGATGGGAAAGGCGTTTTCGTAGTTGTCTTTCCACCCGTCATCGAACGTGATAGCGAGACCATTCACCGGGAACGCCCCATGTGCCAGAAAATGCTCGATCAGCTCGGAAGCAGTGTAAAAGGTGAAGCCCTGTTTTTTCAGAAAGGCCATCTGCCTGGCGAATCTTTTGACCGGAGTGTATCCGCCCCTGATGCGCGCGTCCGGCGGCGGGCTGCTGATGTGGTGGTAGAAAATGAAAGGCCCGGACATAAAAACTTCCTCTATCCTCCCGCTCAGAGATTGGGCTCCTCGAAAATGCTCACGTCGGAATCGCCGCGCGTCAGGAACCAGTTGCTTCTCTCGTACAGTAAATCCAGGCGCTCGAAGGTGCCTGCCATGAAGCCCGGCGAGGACTTGACGCGCCAGAATCCAAGCCTGGACAACTGCTGCTCGACGCGCGGGTCTAGCACGTCTATCACCAGTCCGCCGGCGCGCCTTTCAATGGCCAGGCGCAGAGCGCCTTTCAAGAGGCCCTCGACTACCATTGGCGCATTCCTGGCGTCATAGCACAGGTCGCTGATGGCGACCTTATCCGAAGCCCCGCCATGCACGGCCTTCCGAAAGAAGAGAACAACGTAACCCAGCAGACGTTCCCCCTCGTAGTAGCCCAGCACGTCAAACTTCTTGCCGGGCTGCTTCATGAACTGCCACTCCAGGAAGCGCGAGCTGCGCACCATGGCACAGGGCCACTGAATGGAGGCTCCCTCCCAGAGTTGGTCGAAGGAAGAATCGAACCGTGTCACCTCGCGCAACGCGCCGTCCCCGGCCTTCGCCAGCCTGGACGAGCCGGGGCGGAAGGGGGCGTAGACGAGATTGAGCAGGTGCCTGGCCGGGGCGAGCCGCGAGACTTCTTTGGCAGCGTGGCCTGGGTAGAGCATTATGTGATAGCGGTTGATGTGCCCCAGGTCCACCCAACTGAAACTGCGCAGGATGGCTCCGGACGCCTCGTTGTAACCGAGGGCGACCATCCTGGGGCAATAGGTCTCAGCCGCCACTTGAAATAGACGCTTACCGAGTCCGCGCCCGCGATAGTCCGGGTCCAAAATTATATTCACGACCCAGACGGCGCTCATTTCGTCCCGCCCTACTTTAAGTCTCATGGGGATTGCCGCCAGTTGGCCCACCACCAGGTCCCGGCTTTTGACAACCCATACCGGAAGATTATCGGGGCGGGCGTAAGGGTTCTCCAGGTGATGCCATTCCCAGAAGGCTGGGTCACTCTTGAGCGGCTCCCCAGGGTAAGCCGACCGCAGGAAGGAAAGAAGCGCATCGCGCTCGGGCAGCTCAAACTGCTTGACTTGCACGTCGTCCGGCATACCCGGACACTTTATGCCAAAATGCTTTTTAACAAAAGTGAAGGCACCGGAACGCGTTCGCTTTCAGCGCCCGAAAAAGCCAGGGTCCATCAGATACCAGTTATATACCCCGACGGCCAATCCGGCGACGAGCACCAACAGCGCTATCACTTTATCCCTGGTCGTCTCCGGCTTCCCGCCCTTTGACGGGAAGAGCAGCAGGAAGAGCCCGCCCATCACTCCGACAGGTCCGAACGCCGCCAGCTTCGTCGAGTAGCGACCCTCGCTGGTCAACTGGTGCCAGTTGTAATAGATCAGGCCGCCGAAGATCAGGATGATTACCACCGCCAACAGGCGCGTCTTCCAATGACTCATAAGCGATTCCCCCGGTGAGACACATAACACAAGGGCTTCAACCCGGTCCATACAAGGATGAAAGGAGTGCTATCCCGCGCTCCGATTTAATGACTTGTCAGGCGCGGTCTCAGGCGAAGAGCTTTGCGCACGGTTCGTCAGGTTTGAGATTGCCATAACCAACTCGGCGGGCTCGACAGGCTTGGGCATATGAAACTGGTAGCCCGCGGAGAGTGCTCGCAGGCGGTCTGAGGCTCGGGCGTGCGCCGTCAGCGCAATGGCCGGAATTCTTCTCTCCTGCCCCTCTTCCAAAACGCGCACCCTGCGAATCAGAGAGTACCCATCTTCATTAGGCATTTCGATGTCGCTAACGAGGAGGTCCTGTTTCTTCAACCGGAGCATTTCAAGCGCGTCGGCGGCTGTTGACACAGCCGTTACCATGGCACCGCTTTGCGTCAAGATCGCGGCCAACAACTCACGCGTATCGCGCTCGTCGTCCACGATGAGCACGCGCACCCCGTCGAGCCTGGCCAACTCCGCCGTCTGTGACTTGCGCGCAATGGCCTGCTGCTCCTCAGCATCGTTTGAGAGCTGTTCCACGTGATGAATAATCATGACGGGCAATCTCACGATAAAGGATGCGCCCTGTCCCTCGCCGGGGCTGACGGCGCGAATGGTTCCGCCGTGCAGTTCGACGATGTGCTTTGTAATCGCCAGTCCTAAACCGAGCCCGCTATGCTGCCTCGTCGTCGTGTTATCGGCCTGACGGAAGCGCTCGAAGACGTAAGGCAAAAACTCCGCGTTGATGCCCTGACCTGTATCGCTCACAGTGATTTCAACGCTGGAGTTGACGCGCGCCAGGCGGACCTGCACGCGCCCGCCGCGGGGCGTAAACTTGATGGCATTCGAGAGCAAGTTCCACAAGACCTGCTGTAAGCGTTCGGGGTCGCCGGAGACCGGCCCCGCTCTGGGGTCCAGCACGGCCTGGAGCCTGATTCCTTTGGCATCGGCGGCGGGGCGGACGACGTCGATAGCCGCTTCCGCAAGCGAATCAAGTTCGACCTGGCCCACGTCTAGACGGATTTTGCCGGAGATGATGCGGGAGAAATCCAACAGGTCTTCGATTAACTGGTTCTGTGATTCAGCATTCCGCTCGATGGTATCCAGAGCGCGCGCCGCTGTACGCTCGTCCAGCTCGCCGGTCTTTATCATGCGCGCCCACCCGAGAATCGCCGTCAGCGGTGTGCGCAGCTCATGCGAGACGACTGCTAAGAATTCGTCCTTGGCGCGGGTCGCCTCCTCTGCCAACTTCTTCGCCTGAAGAATCTCGTCTTCATACTGGTTACGCTGTCGCATCTGCATCATGACGCAGTCGTTGACGACCGTCCCCTCGCGCGTGCGGCGCACAGCGTTGACCAGCACTGGGACTTCGGCCCCGTCCTTCGCGCGCAGCGAGAGATAGATCTCCTCCGCCTTGCCGTGAAGTTTGAGGAGCGGGAAGAAGTGTGTCTGGTAAAAGATGCGGCTGGCGACGGGCAGAATGGATTCGACGTGGCGTCCGAGCAACTCGTTTTGATCGTACCCGAGCGAGTCGAGCAGGGTGGCGTTGACCATCCATATCACGCCGTCGTCGGCGAACGATAGAAAGCCACAGGGCGCTGTGTTCAGCAGCTCGTCCATTCGACTCAAGAACTTTCCCGACGATCCATCAGGACGTGCGAGCGCCGGTCAGGTACTCCTTAATGAGCTGGATGGTCTCCTCCGGATGACTCATGTGCGGGCAATGTCCCGTCGCTTTCATGATACGCAAGGTGCTTTGCGGCAGATGAAGCTGGAGGTAGTCACCCACATCCAGAGGCGCGATGGCGTCCTCAGAGCATTGCATGATGAGCGACGGGGTTTTCACCTTCGGCACATCGCTACGGTTATCGGAGAAGAAGGTGGCCTCTGCAAACCGCCGCGCGATCTTCGGATCGGTGGAACAGAAGCTCGCTTCCAACTCACGCGTCAACTCGGGCCGCTCCTCATTCTTCATGACCACCGGCGCGAGGAAATTTGACCACCCGATGTAGTTCTTCTCCATCATGTCGAGCAGTCCTTCGATGTCCGCACGCTCGAAGCCGCCGACATAGCCGGGCGGGTCGTTGATGTAGCAGGGCGAGGGGCCGACGAGGATGAGATGCTCGAACCTCTCCGGCTCTCTGATAGAGGCCAGCATCCCCGTCACGCTACTCACGGAGTGCCCGACGTAGATGACATCTTTCAGTTCAAGCACGTTACAGATGTCGAGCACGTCTTGCGCGTAGCCGTTGAGGTTGCCGTACCGCTCAGGGTTGTACGCCGCAAGGTCGGACTTGCCCGAGCCGACATAATCGAACAGGACTATCCGGTAGTCTTCCTCAAAGGCCGGCGTCACGAACCGCCACATATTCTGGTCACAACCGAAGCCGTGGGCAAACAGCATGGGCTGCGTGCCTTTACCGAATACCTTCACGTTGTTCCGCACAAGAACCTTCCCAGTCAATCCACCCCTCCCCCCAAAGCTCTGTTCAATCTAAATAGTCTTCGTCCAATAAATCATAGAGACGACGTCAGAAGACCAGCCGACGACGCAATGAACAATGATTCTCTTTTAATGTAACTCTGTTGGCTGGAAAGGGCAACGAGAGGCTGCCCCGTGAAGGAAAGCTATCGCTGGCTCGGGCTGAACGAGTTGTTAGACGCGCGTCGCCACACAATCATCTACTCAGGATAGGCAAATAGGCCCGCCAGGCTCCGACTGCTTCCGTATACTGCTTTGCCATCACTCTGACGATCTGTCCGACGTGGCCCAGGTCATGCACAACCCAGGTTGAGAGCAACTGGCTGAGCGTCACTACTCCAAGCTCAGGGTGCATTCCACGCTTCCCCAACATCTCCGGCGTTAATTTCATCTCCGCCAATTCCCTCAAGCTCTCCTCTCGCAGCCGTTCGAACGTAGCCAGTAGATCGCCCAAAGATTTACCCCTGGACTTTTCGAACATGGCGAAGCGGTCGAAGGGCTCAAAGGCGCGCCCCTCGCCATACTCCAGGATAATCCTGGCGCGAGGAATCCAATCGGCCTCTTCCCCGTGGATAAGATGGCCCAGAATATCAAAAGGGCTCCAGCTCTCAGGACCTTCATTCCTAAGTATCCACTCCCCTGGAAGGCTGTGCAGCAACGCATTCAACGTGGCGGGAGTCCGCCTCAGAATCTCCGTCGCATGATCAAGTTGGAATTCCATAGCCCGCGCTCCGGTTGAATGAGTTGTTAGGCTAGCGGTGTTTTAGTCCTGCGCACTTTAACGGGGCTAACGTCTGCCCCTCTTAGTTTAGGTTTTACTCTTGAATTATCAACTCTTTTATCTTGCCTGAAATGTTTGGCGCGGCGGGGGAATCATAGTTTGATAAAACGATTACTGTATATCCTTGATCGAGGTAGATGTCGAACTCTGTGCTGATGCCCACAGTATCGCCGCCGTGCCCGACGATGCGTTTGCCGTTGATTTTATCACTTCCAAATCCGT
>DATEMM010000181.1:0-6454 GCA_035275605.1 Pyrinomonadaceae bacterium | reverse complement strand
CAAAAGTAAAGAAGAAGGCAAGGGGCGAAAGGTAAAGGGCAAAAGGGAAGAGAAAGCGGTTGAGTCTTCATCTTCTTCCTCTTCACTTCTACCTTTCGGCTTTTACCTTTCGCCTTCCGCGAAAAGAATGGCCGCGGCGGGCGCGGTCGCGGGCCTGTTGCCGCTCGTACACGCGCACAGCTTCGTCGTGGTGATGGTGGTGGGGGCGGGCGTAGCTCTCCTATCGGGGCTGAAAGACTGGCGCGCGTGGGCCGCTTTCTTCACGGTCGCGGTCGTCATCGCCGCGCCGCAGATGTGGTGGGCGACCTCCGGGAGCTCCGTGCGCGCGGGCGATTTCTTCGGCTGGCACCTGGGTTGGGACCGCGGCGAAGAGAATCCTTTCAGGTTCTGGTTCAAGAACACCGGGCTCTTCATTCCGCTCATCTTCGCGGCGCTCATGTGGCGCGAGTCCGGGCGCGGCGAGGCCGGGAATTATCTGGTGCCGCGCAGGCTCTTGTTCTTTTACCTCCCTTTCACATTCTGCTTCATCATCCCGAATTTGATTAAGCTAGCGCCGTGGGTGTGGGACAATATCAAGGTTATCTACTACTGGTTCATCGCGTCCGTGCCGCTCGTCGCGCTCCTCCTCGCGCGCCTCTTGCGGAAAGGCGGCTGGCAACGCGTCGCAGGCGTCGTGTTGCTTTTGTCGCTCGTGCTGGCCGGCGTGCTGGACGTCTGGAGCGTGGCGTCGCGCGCCGCCGAGTTCAGAATCTTTGACGCCGACGGGGTGCGGTTCAGCGAGGTGGTCAAGAGCGAGACGAGCCCGCGCGCGACCATTCTGCACGAGCCGACTTTCGATACCCCGATTTTCCTCACGGGCCGGCGCTCCGTCATGGGCTATCCGGGCCACATCGGCTCACACGGAATCGACTACGAGAGTCGCTTGCGCGAGGTCAGGCAGATTTACGCTGGCGGCCCGGAAGCGGAAAGGCTGCTGTCGAAGTACAATGTCGAATACGTCGTCGTGGGGCCACACGAACGGCGCGAGGCCGGACTCAACGAAGCTTTCTTTGCACGCTACAAGGTGGTCGGAGTGACAGGTGAGTACAGGCTCTACAAAATCACGCGCCCGTAAGGCGGCGGGCAGCGCCGACGTGCGAAACGCCACGCCCGAGCCGGAAGATTCCTCGACCATGCAAACGGGCGAGCCGGAAATCTCGCCGCGCGTCTGGTGGATTGCGAGCCTTTGCATCCTGGCCGTGGCCGCTCTCTTGCGCCTCTACGAACTCGGCCTCAAGCCCCTGCACCACGACGAAGGCGTCAACGGCTTCTTCCTGACGAATCTTTACAGGGACGGCGTCTATCATTACAACCCTGAGAACTATCACGGCCCGACGCTCTACTACTTCGCCCTGGCCGTGACGAAGCTCAACGGCTTTCTCTTCGGCGACGCGGCGGGCCTGAGCACCGTCGCCGTGCGGCTCGTGCCCGCGTTCTTCGGCATCGCGACCGTCTGGCTGGCGCTTCAGTTGCGCCGCCGCATAGGAGCCATCGGTGCTCTCACGGCCGCCGCCCTCATCGCCCTCTCGCCCGGAAACGTTTACGTCTCGCGCTACTTCATACACGAGGCTCACTTTGTCTTCTTCACGCTCGGCATAGTCGTCGCCGCCCTGCGCTACTGGGAAACCGCCGACCCGGTCTATCTGATGCTGGCCTCCATTTCAGCCGCGCTGCTGTTCGCGACTAAAGAGACGGCCATCATCTCCGTCGTCGTGCTCGGCCTGGCGTGGGCGGTCAGTGCCATCTACATGCGGCTCGTCAAAAGAGGGGGGAGCGTTCCCTGGGAGAAGAAGGGTGCCCAGGGGCGTAAGCGTAAGAATCGCCGCCAGCCGCTCGTGCAGCGGGCGGCCGCGTTGGAGCGCTTCGGCGGCCCGAGGCAGGTTGCACTGATGGCGGCGCTCGCGCTCTCCGTCTTCATCTTCGTCAACATTCTTTTCTACTCTTCTTTCTTCACCTACTGGGAGGGAGTTGACGGCGCAATCCAATCCCTCAAAATCTGGGCCGGGACGGGGACGAAAGATCACGGGCACCCCTGGCACACTTACCTCTGGTGGCTCCTTCAGGAGGAAGCGCCGCTCTTAATCCTTGGCACAGGCGGCGCGATCCTGGCCCTGGTTCTCCGTCGAAACCGTTTCGCCATCTTCGCCGGGGCGTGGGCTTTCGGCATCCTCGCGGCCTATTCGCTCATCCCCTACAAGACGCCCTGGCTGATGCTCAGCTTCATTGTCCCGCTGGCCATCGTCGGCGGTTACTGCGTCGATGAGCTTTACCGTTGGGCCAGGAGTTCGGGGGCGTCCCTGCTCGCCCTGGCGCTGGCCGTGGCCGCCTGCGCCGTCTGCGCCGTGCAGGCCGTTCGGCTCAGCTTTTACCGCTACGACGACGACAAGTACCCTTACGTCTACGCGCACACGTACCGCGAGTTTCTGCCGCTCATAGACGAGATCGACGAGTTGGCGAAGAGGGCCGGGACGGGCAAAGAGACCGGCGTCACGATTACGGCGGGTGAGTATTGGCCCATGCCCTGGTACATGCGGAATTACCCGAAGGCAGGGTTCTGGGGCAAGATGGTAGAGACGCAGGAGCCCATCGTGGTCGGCTCCCTTGAGCAGGAGCAGGAGCTGGTGTCGATGCTCGGCGACCGCTACGTGCGCGTCAACGCCTACCCGCTTCGCCCTGGCGTGACGCTCCTGCTCTACGCGCGGCGCGATTTGGTCGAAGGCGGCCGCTAAAGTTAAATCTGCCTCTTGCAACAGTAAAACCTCTTGGCCTGAAGCATTGGTTGACATTCCTGCAAAGTCCAACATATAGTGTGCCTCTCGCTTGGCGCGCTCTAGGGACTGCGCTTGGGCTTTTTTCTGTGCCCCTGGGCCGACAACAAAACAGACGCACGCATGTTCAAACTTCAACGCCTAGAAATCACCGGCTTCAAATCCTTCGCGGATCACACAGAAATCGTCTTCACCGGCGACGGCATCACTGCGGTCGTAGGCCCCAACGGCTGCGGAAAGTCTAACGTCGCGGACGCCATCGCGTGGGTTCTGGGCGAGCAGCGCATCAAACACCTGCGCGGCGCAGAGATGAAAGACGTCATCTTCCAGGGGTCGCGCAACCGCCAGCCGAGCGGGATGGCCGAAGTCGTCCTCCACATGGTGCGCGACGAGACCATCGAGCACGAGCCGGACATAGACGACATAGACTCCACGCTCGAAGAGATTGACGACCACGCCGTCGCCATCGAAGAACTGACGGCCGCCGAGCCTGTCGCCCCGGACGCCCAAGCTGCGGACGCAGCGCCGACGGAAGCAACCGTTGAGGCGGGCACAAGCACCGAGGAGCGGACAGCACCGGAACAGGTGGCTGAAGCGACAGAGGCCGTAGCAACAGAGGTTGTTGGGGAAGCGGCTGCTCCGGTGGCGGAAGCAGCGTCCGGCGCTATTGAAGCACAGCCAGTCGAAGCGATTGCGCCGAAGGTGCATCACAAGCGGCACTGGCGGCCTAGCCGTCAGGCGCTCGAATTCGCGCCGGGCGAAGCCGTCTCCGTGACGCGCAGGCTTTACCGCTCGGGCGAGAGCGAGTACCTGCTGAACAATCGCACCTGCCGCCTGCGCGACATACAGGATTTGTTCTCCGGCACGGGCCTCGCCGGCGCGCACTACGCCATTATTGAGCAGGGACGCATCGGCCAGATTCTTTCGGCCAAGCCGATGGACCGCCGCACGCTGATTGAAGAGGCGGCCGGGATTACGAAGTTTCGCGTCCGCCAGCGCGCCGCCGAGGCTCGCCTAGACTCTGCGCGCGGCAATCTCTCACGCGTCTCCGACATCATCTCCGAGATAGACCGCCAGGTGAACAGCCTGCGACGCCAGGCCGCGAAGGCACGCCGCTATCGCATCCTGCGCGAAGAGCTGCGCGAGCTCCTGCGCCGGACCTACGTCGCGGAGGACCGCTCGCTCACGGCCCTGCTCGAAGAGACGCGCGTCCGGCTCGAAGAATCCGCACAGGAAGAGCAGGCGCTCGTTGAAGAGTTGGCCGCGAGCGAAGAGGAATCGCGCCGCGCCACGCAGGAGGCGCGCGATGTCGAAGAGGAGCTGGCACAGGCGCGCGCGGCGGCAGCCGAGGCGGAGTTGCAGCGCGACCGCCGCTCACGCGAACAGAGTTACCAGCAGGAGCAGGTCGCAGCCCTTGAGAAACGGCGCACGGAGATTGATCACGAGATTGAGACTGTTCGGGCCAGGCTCGCCAGCGTCGAGGAGGAGTGCGAGCGGCTGCGCGAGCATGACGCGGAGATGCGCGCTGCCACCGAAGAGCATTCCCTGGTGCTTCAATCTGCCGAAACGGCTTACGGCCGTCGCGTGCTTGAAGTCTCAGAGGCGGAGGCCGAGATTGAGCGCGCCCGCGCGGAGCTGCTGACGCACACGGCCGTCGCCGAGAGGCTCTCCGAGATCGGGCGGCAGCTAGAGGCGGCGCTCGAACGCCTGGCTGTTCAGGCCGAAGGGCTGACGCGCGAAGGCGAGCGAGCGCAGAGCATTCACGCCGAGCGCGTCGCCGAATCGGAAACGCTCGGTAGGGAGATAGTTCAGGCGCGCGAAAATCTGGCGAAGCTCACGCGCGAGCGCGAAGCGGCCGTGCACACGGTCGTCCAGGGGCACGAGCGCGTCTCCGAGACGGACGCGGAATTAACGCACGCACGCGAAGAGTATTCGCGAGTCCGTCATCGCCTGGACACCCTTCTGGAGTTGGACGCCAAGCGCGCACACTACTCTCCGGCCGTGCAGCGACTCTTTGCGACCGACGAAGCGCCCGCGGAGTTTCACTTCATGGGCACGCTTGCCGACATGTTCAACGTCGAGCCGCGCTGGGAGCGCGCCGTGGAAGGCGTCTTCGGCTCCTCTTTGCAGGCCATCATCGTTCCGACGCCGGATGACGCGGCGCGGGCCGCCGTCTGGCTCCGGGAGAACGGGGCCGGCCGCGCCAGCTTCCTCGTCGCGGGCCTTCACGGCGCGAGCGACGAGACCGAGACGGCCACCTACAGAATCGAAGCGTCAGCGAGCAGGGAATCTTCAGGGGGCGCGGAAGTTTCCGGCGACGTGCGCGTGCGCGACCTCCTGGGTGCGCCGCCCGAATTGCTGGCCGTCTTGAACCGGACGCTCCCCTCGCGCATGAACGCCCGCGTCGCCAAGAGCCTCGAACACGCGATGACGATTAGCCTGGCGACGGGCGAGATGTGCGTGACGACCGAAGGCGATTGGGTGACGGGCGGGCAATTGGTCAACGCAGGCGACGCGCGCGCCCTTGAGGAAGGGGCGGGCCTGCTCTCCTTCAAACGCGAGTTGCGGGAACTTGAAGGCCGCGCTCCGGCGCTCCAGGCCCAGGTCGCTTCGGCCGAGCAGTCCGTGAGCGAGGCTCGCGCCCGCTTGGTCGAACTCGAAGACGCCGTCGTCCTGCTCAACGAAGCCATCGGGCGCGAAGAGCGTGATCACGTGGCGCGAGAGCTCAACGCCACACAGCTTACGCAGGAGATAGAGCGCGCCGAGCGCCACCTGCGCGTGGTCGCGGACGACGCGGCCCGCCTGGCACAGGAGCGACTCGAACTCGAAGAGCGGCGCGCGACGGCGCTGGCGGAAGCCGAGATGGCCGAAGCCGCGCGGCTCGCTGCCTCGGAGACGATTGCGCGGGCCGCTACGATTCTCGCTGACGCACGACGCGCGGCCGAGACTGAGAGCGAAGGTCTGGGCGAGCAGCGTGCAGCCGCCGCCGCAGCAGCCGAGCGTAGACGCGCCACAGCCGCCGAACTCCGCCGCATGGAGGCCGAGCGCAGCGACCTGGAAGCACGCTTGGAGCGGCACGAGCGCGAGGTGGCGGACGCCACTGCGCGTCTTGAGGAATTGGGCCGCTCTATCGGGGAGATGGAGCAGAGCGCGGGTTTCGTCGCGGAGGAGCGGGCACGCGAGGAGCAGTTGATTGCCGAGCGTGCTGCCCGTCTGACGTCCGCGCGAGGACGCGCCGATGAGCTCTCGACCGAGCTGGCGGAGTTGAACCGCCGTGCGGCTGCCGCGCGTGATGCGCGTGCGGCGCTCGAAATTCAGCGCGCTGAAAGTGCGGCGCGGCTGACCTACGTGCGCGAAGCCTGCATGACAGAACTCAACCAATCGCTCGAAGAGTTGTCGCACGAGCGTCCCGTTGACGAGGAGTTCGACCTTGAGGCCGGGAAGGCGCGCGCGGAAGAGCTACGAGCGCGAGTCGAGGGCTTCGGCGCGATCAACATGATGGCGCTTGAAGAGTTGACCGAGGCCGAGGAGCGCCTCCAGTTCCTGACGACCCAGCGCCAGGACATCACCGAGGGCATCGCTTCCACCGAGGAGGCCCTGCGGGAAATCAAGCGCCGGTCGCGCGAGCGTTTCCGCCAGGCCTTCGA
>DATEMM010000180.1:0-3622 GCA_035275605.1 Pyrinomonadaceae bacterium | reverse complement strand
GTACTTCTTATTTTAGATTGCGGATTGCGGATTGCGGAGTAAAAAAGACAAGCAGCTCTTTTCTTAAATCCGCAATCCACAATCCCAAATCCGCAATTGGCATATGGAAAACTTCCGAACTCTCCTGGAGACGGACGACGTTCACGTCTTCGACGGCGCGATGGGCACGATGCTCTACGCCAAGGGCGTGTACATCAACCGCTCCTACGACGAACTGAATCTGACCAACCCCGACCTGGTGCGCGAGGTCCACGAGGAGTACATACACGCCGGGGCCGACATCATCGAGACCAACACTTTCGGCGCGACGGCCCACAAGCTGCAACAGTACGGGTTGGAGGGGAGCTTGCGCCTCATCAATATCGCCGCCGCACGCATCGCACGCGAAGCCGCGGGCGAGCGAGCATACGTGGCGGGCGCGGTCGGGCCGCTGGGTCTACGCATCGAGCCCTACGGCCCGACCTCTTTTGACGAGGCCAAGGACATGTTCAAGGAGCAGGTCTCGGCCCTGCTCGACGGCGGCGTTGACCTCTTCATCCTCGAAACCTTCTCCGACATCTCACAGATGCGCCAGGCCATGCGCGCCGTGCGCGAGCTGTGCGATCTGCCCATCGTCGCGCAGATGACCATCCTGCCTGACGGCAATACCACCTTTGGCACAACGCCCGAAGTCTTCACTTCTCGCCTGGACGAATGGGGCGCGGACGTCATCGGCCTCAACTGCGGCGTCGGCCCGGCCATCGTGCTGACCGGCCTCGAGAAGATGCGCATCGTCACGGACAAGAAGCTCTCGGCCCAGCCCAACGCCGGGCTGCCGCGCGACGTGCAGGGGCGGCAGTTCTATATGTGCTCGCCCGAGTACATGTCTAAGTTCGCCAAGCGCATGATTCAGGCCGGGGCCAAGTTCATCGGCGGTTGCTGCGGGACGACGCCCGCGCACATCAAGCTCATCTGCGACGCCGTGCGCGCCGCCTCGCCGCGCAAGCAGCGCGCGGTCATCAAAGAGTCCGCGGCTGCGCGAGTCGAAGAGTTGACGCCCTCAGACATCAAGGTCATCCCGCCAGAGGAGCGCTCGCGCTGGGGGCACAAAATAGTCGCGGGCGAGTTCGTCACCTCGGTCGAAGTGCTCCCGCCCAAAGGCTGCGACGCGCGAAAGACCCTGGACTCCATACGTCTCTTGAAGGAGGCGGGCGTTGACGGCGTGAACATCCCCGACGGGCCACGTGCGCAGACGCGCATGTCCGCCCAGGCGACGGCCGTTTTGGTCGAGCGCGAGATAGGCATAGAGGCCGTGCTGCACTATTGCTGTCGCGACCGAAACCTGCTCGGCATGATGTCCGACCTTCTGGGCGCGGCGGCGCTCGGCCTGCGCAACCTCCTGTTGATTACAGGCGACCCGCCGAAGATGGGTCCCTACCCGGACGCGACCGCGGTCTTCGACATAGACTCCATCGGGTTGACGAACATGGTCAACAAGCTCAACCACGGCCTGGACCTCGGCAACAACCCCATCGGCCAGCCGACGGCCTTCTGCATAGGCGTGGGCTGCAATCCCGGCGCGATTAACATGGACGAGGAGATCAAGCGGTTCGAGTACAAGGTGGAAGCCGGGGCGCAGTACGCCATCACGCAGCCCGTCTTTGACACGGAGCAGTTGTGCGACTTCCTCAAGCGCATAGAGCACGTTCGCGTGCCGATTGTGGCTGGCATCTGGCCGCTGGTCTCCTACCGCAACGCGGAGTTTCTGCACAACGAAGTTCCGGGCGTGCGCGTTACGCCCTCGATTATGGAGCGGATGCGCGTCGCGTCGGAAAAGAGCAAGGAGGCCGC
Source organism: Pyrinomonadaceae bacterium (assembly GCA_035275605.1). Lineage (GTDB taxonomy): Bacteria > Acidobacteriota > Blastocatellia > Pyrinomonadales > Pyrinomonadaceae > QHXM01. Next base: position 1,792 of record DATEMM010000180.1, on the reverse strand, counting down.
GCGCGACGAAGGCTTGAAGATTGCGCGAGAGTCCCTGCTCGAAGTGCGGGACTTGATTCAGGGCGTGCAGGTCTCTGCGCCCTTCGGCAACGTCCGTTACGCGCTCGACGTCTTCGAGGCGCTCGAAGAGTTCGGCACGCGCAAGGAAGTCAACGTCTGAAGCAGGGCGACTCGAACGTTCTTCTCGCCCTCTTTTTTGCTGAATGAGTTCGGGTGAGACAATCGAGCAGGCGGGGTTGCAGACGAGCTATGACCGCGTGGCCGCTGAGTACGCGCGCGAGTTCCGGGACGAGCTGGAGAAAAAGCCTTTCGACCGGAAGATGCTCGACTGGCTGGCGGAGAAGGTTGGCGGCCTGGGAGCCATCTGCGACATGGGCTGCGGCCCTGGGCAGGCGGCGCGCTACCTGCAAGAGAGGGGCGTGAAAGCCTGCGGGATTGATATATCGCCGGGGATGGTCGAAGAGGCGCGCCGCCTGAACCCTTCGATTCCCTTTGAGCAGGGAGACATGCTCGCGCTGAGTAAGGTTGAAGACGAAGCTTACGGCGGCATCGCAGCCTTCTACTCCATCATACACGTCCCGCGCCCTTTGGTAGTCACTGCGCTCCGAGAGTTGAAGCGCGTGCTGTGCCAGGGCGGGACGCTGCTCCTGACCTTCCACCTCGGGCTGGAGACAATTCACAGGGACGAGTTCCTCGGCGCGGAAGTCTCGCTCGACTTCAACTTCTTCGAGACTGCCGGGATGAAAGCGCACCTCGCGGCCGCAGGCTTCGAGTTGGCGGAAGTCATCGAGCGCGACCCGTACCCGCCCGAAGTCGAATACCAGAGCCGCCGCGCCTATATCTTCGCCAGGAGACCATAAACCTTTTGCGTGCGTGCTGGAATTAGAGGCCAATGCGCCCGAGGCATCTACTTGACATTGGGTCTTGAGCAAGTATGCTAGACGGCCGTCGCCGTCAGCTATACCGTAGAGGCATACACAAAACAGGCCAGGAGGTCATATGAGCGAAAGAGTATTTGAGGTCACAGAAGTGACTTTAGGAGTTACAGGCGTCAGGAGTATCAGGATTGACGCACAGGGAAACGCCTCCTCCGCCGGATGGACGAATCCGGCGCTGGTTCGCTCTGAATCAGGGGGCGAGCGAGCTCCGAATGTCTTTCACTTCGATTTTGTCGCGGACCCGCCGCAGGGTATGTCCGCACAAGTGCTCACTCCCATCAGCGCCTCGGAAGGCATGAGCGTTCCGACCGGGCAGCGAATAAGGATTGTCGTGCACGCGGCCAGCAACGAGGAATCTGCCGAGATCGAGCTTTCAGACGATCCGATTTGATTACTTGTTAGCACAAGCTTGCCATTCCCGCTTTAACCAAATCTTAAGACCGAAGACTGCGAACCGGCGTCGTCGGGCAAAGTCGTCGCCGCACAACTCGTTCAATCGGAGCGCGGTGTAGCGTGTCTTTATATATTCAAGTCAGAAGCCCCGCCTGACAATCTGCAACTCACTCGCCCGCGCGTCCGCAAGCGAACGCTCCTACTCTAAGACGTGCCGGAGAGCGCCGCCGAGTTCCGGGTACTTGAAGACGAAGCCTGACTCTTTCAACCGCGCGGGCTCGACCCGCTGGCTGGAAAGCAGCGTCGCGTCCGCCATCTCGCCGAAGGCCAGGCGGGCCATGAAGGCTGGCACAGGGAAGATGGTCGGGCGCGAGATGACGCCGCCCAGCGTCTTCGTGAATTCGTAATTGGTCACGGGCTGAGGCGTGACGGTGTTGACGGGGCCGCGCAATGAATCATTC
>DATEMM010000179.1:0-11377 GCA_035275605.1 Pyrinomonadaceae bacterium | reverse complement strand
CCTTGAAGCAGTACATCCATCTTAAAATAGTTCACCGGATGGCCGCAACGGCCCGGCTTTATGTTAAGCTCTGGGGCCGGAAAAGAGTGAGTCGTGATTCGTAAATCGTAATCAGCATTTTGCGAAGGCGAGATGAAACATGAGCCTGGAAGAGCGGGTTATTAAACTCGAAGAATTTGCGGCAGACGTGCGCAAGTTCACACAGATTTTGACGGAGATGATGCGCCGCCATGATGAGCGATTAGATGAACATGAGGACTTGTTTCGCGAAGCGAATCATTCCATCGCTGCCCTCGCCGACGCGCAGATCCGAACCGAAGATAGCCTGAAGAAAATAGTCGAGCGGTTAGATCGGGGCGACGGGTAACACAGCAAGACAGCTTGAGGTGCAGGCGGCGAAGATTATGTTCCCTTTAAGATTTGCGAAAAGGAGGCGGAGCGGGTTTTGAGACGACGCGAAGGCGACGGGTGTCCTGTGTCGGGCGCGCTGCAACTGGTGGGCGACAAATGGACTATGCTGGTGGTGCGCGACCTCGTCGCCGGCCCTAAGCGCACGACAGAATTGCTGGCGGCGCTGCATCCCATTAGCAGCCGCACGCTGGTCGGACGTCTGCGCGACATGGAACAGGATGCCTTAATCGAGCGCCACGATTTCGGCGGCAGCCCGCCGCACGTCGAATACGTCCTCACCGAACGCGGACGCAAGCTCCTGCCCTTCCTGGACGCACTCAAACGTCTGGGCGAAACCTTAGACTGCAACGAATGTGAAGACAGGCGAGAGCGCCTGGGCGATTACTGCGAGCCCTGCCCGCGCCGCGACGACGGCGGGCCGAGACGAGCGCCCGCACGCCGCCACGAACGCGACGACTCCATAGTCCTTCTCTGAGAACCTGAAAACCAAGAGCCGGAAAGGGCCGGGGCCTTCTCGCTGCCCCGTTCTTAATTCTGCTTCCTGGCCCTCTGCTCAACCGCCTCCGACGCGATGGCGGCGCTCGGCTGCCCCCAGCTAAAGCCGCTGGACTGCGCGCGAACCTCCATGATCTGGTACTCCTTGACGGCGTACCTCAGCGAGACCCGCTCGTTCGGCACGTGCTCCGCGACGGTGAAGATGTAGAGCCCACGCAGCTCGTGCTTGCTGAGCAGAACCACGTAGGTGTGATTGGCCTCGACCTTCACGCTCCGCGCGAACTTGGAATAGTCGTCGAAGTTGTGAACGCCCCTCTTATTAAAGACCTGGTGCGCCGTCAGATTCTCGACCGAGACGTCCGTCCCGAGGTCTGCGATGAGGGCCATGTCGTCGCCTCCCGTGGAGGCCTGGAAGTAATCCGTTCCCTTGCACGCGCCGTTAAAGAGCAGGTCGGGGCTGTTGCTGCGCTTGGAGTAGGAGGAGAGAAAAAGCGCGCTCTGTTCGTAGCCCTTCTGGAATTCTTCCTGGGACCGGCAACTGTAGGAAGGCGCAAGCGTGATGGTCCTGATAACGTGAAGGTCCGGCAGCCCGTAGTCCTGGCGGGCCGGCGTTTGAGCAACCGCGACGGCGCTAGCGGCGGCGAGCAGCAGCGCGACGAGAGCAAGCTTTCTCATAATCTCTCCTCCTTTAATTTCCGTCCTTAATCACCCGCCGGGGCTTCGGCCTTGTTCGAGATGACCTCGCCGTCCGGCATGATAATCTTCTGGTGGTCTGACGTGACGACTTCGCCCTCCATCGTCACCTCTTCGCCCGTCGGCATAGGTACGGGGAGACTGTCCAGGAAACGCTCGGCATCGATGGCGGCCATGCAGCCGGAGCCCGCTGCGGTAATGGCCTGGCGATAGAAAGAGTCCTGCACGTCGCCCGCGGCGAAGACGCCCGGAACGTTGGTCGCCATGGAGTGCCCGGCGGTTTTCAGATAGCCGACTTCGTCCATCTCCAACTGCCCTTTAAAAAGCTCCGTGTTCGGCTTGTGGCCGATGGCCACGAAGACGCCGTCGCAGGGAAAGGTTGACTCCTCGCCGGTCTTCGTGTTCGAGAGGCGGACTCCCGTCACGCCCTCTTGCATCGTCCCTAAGATTTCTTTGACCGCTGTGTCCCAGATGAACTCGATCTTTTCATTATTGAACGCCTTGTCCTGCATGATTTTCGAGGCGCGCAAAGTCGAGCGGCGGTGAACGACGAAGACTTGCGCGGCGTAGCGCGTCAGGAACGTAGCCTCTTCCATGGCCGTATCGCCCCCGCCCACGACCACCAGGCGCTTGTTGCGGAAAGCCGGCAGCGGCCCGTCGCAGGTCGCGCAGGCCGAGACGCCGTTGCCGCCCAATCCGTCCGGCACTTTCGCCTCGCCGGGGATTCCCAGCCACTTGGCGCTCGCCCCGGAAGCGATAATCAAAGTCTCAGTCTCGATGGCGTGGCCCTCCCGCGTGTAGAGCTTGAAGGGCCGCTCGCTCAAATCAACTCTCTCGATCATGGCCTCCAGAATCTCTGTGCCGAAGCGCAGCGCCTGCGCGCGGAACTGTTCCATCAATTCCGGCCCCTGTATGCCCTCTGCAAAGCCTGGATAGTTTTCCACCTCCGTGGTAATCATCAATTGCCCGCCCGGAATCAACTGGCGCTCGGCATCGTTGGCGTCAATCAGGAGCGGGTTCAGGTTGGCCCGCGCCGTGTAGATCGCCGCCGTCAGCCCGGCCGGCCCAGAGCCGATGATGACGACCTCTCTGTGCATTTTCTCTGTGCTCATTTGCGTGTTGCCTCTGGTCTCCTTGGGGAAAGCTCTTTTGTGGGGGCTTTGCGGGCAGCCTCGCGCACGTTAAAGTAGCCTTTTCAGTTGCGCGTGTAGTATAACAGACGCGCTGATGTAGTCGAATACCGGACTGGAAAGGCCGAAGCCGCTAAGGGCCGGAAGCCGCCGCCAAGTTTCCCGACCAGGCCCGCCAGCGAGCCCGGTTGCATTCAAAAAGCACCTTGAGCATACAGGAGAGCCAGGCCGAGATATTTGCGCGCGCGCCGCAGACCATCGCCGTGCTCGGCGCTGGCACAATGGGGCACGGCATCGCGCAGGTCGCGGCCCTGGCGGGCTATCACGTCGTCCTGCGCGACGTGGACAAGGAGTCACTCCGTCGCGCCGTCGCGGCCATCGACAGTAATCTGGTCAAAGGCATCAAGCGCGGCAAGCTGACGGAAGAGGACCGCGACGGCGCGCTCCAGCGCATACGCGGGGCCGTCCAGTTGGCCGAGACGATGGAAGCGGACCTCTTCATAGAGGCCGCGCCGGAAGTGCTGGAGATAAAACAGACCATTCTGCGCGAGGTCGAGGACGGCGCGCGCAAGCCTTTCATCTTCGCCTCCAACACTTCGTCGCTCTCGATTACGGAACTCGCACGTGACTCGCGCCGGCCCGACCGCGTCGTCGGGATGCATTTCTTCAACCCCGTCCACATTATGCGGCTGCTGGAGGTCGTGCGGGGGCGGGACACGAGCGAGGAGACCGTCTTGACCGCCTGCGAAGTCGGGCGCAGGATGAAGAAAGAGCCGATCACGGTCAAGGACGTGCCCGGTTTCGCCTCCAGCCGCTTAGGGGTGGCGCTCGGTCTTGAAGCCATGCGGATGCTGGAACAGAATGTAGCGAGCGCCCACGACATAGATACGGCGATGGAATTAGGCTATAACCATCCGATGGGGCCGCTGCGCCTGACCGACCTGGTCGGCCTGGACGTGCGGTTGAATATTGCCGAGTATTTGCACGCCTCGCTCGCTTCGGAAACTTTCCGCCCGCCGGAAATACTGCGGCGCATGGTCAGCGAGGGAAAGCTCGGGAAGAAAACCGGCGAAGGGTTTTACAAATGGGATGAAAAATAGTGGTCAGTGGTCGGTGGTCAGTTAAACGCTGGCCGCTACTGACCACTGACCACTGACCACTGCCTTATGAGCACTCCCTACAACGAAGAAAAACGCTTAACGCTGCGCATGGCGCTTCGCCTGCCCATCGTTGTTTCGGGGCGAAGCGAAGACGGGGCGGCTTGGAGCGAGCCGACGGAGACGGACGACATCTCGACGGGCGGCGCGCTCTTCCACCTCAACCAGAAGGTGAACCGCGGCGAGCGCCTTTACCTGCGCGCGCACAGGCCAGACGGCGCGCCCATCGAAGTCACCGTCACGGTCGTGCGCGTCGCGCCAGCCATCTACGGCACGGCGCGCGTCGGCGTCTCCATCAGCGAGCCGGTCGAGAACTGGCTGCGGCTTTTCGTCTCCTGGGTCGCCGACGAGCAGCCCGCGCAGCCGGAGGCCGAAGGCGAGCCGTCCGCGCCCGAGTAAGTCACCGCCCTCTCCCGATTCAGAAATTATCGGGCCTGGAATTTTCCAAACCCGGAGGAGCAGTAAAGAATTCATGTCTCAATCTCAAGAATCTCTCCAGTCATCTTACGAAACGCTTCTGGTCGAGCGCCGCAACCGCGTCGCGCTCATCACCATCAATCGCCCTGAGAAACGCAACGCCCTCAACATCAAGACCCGCGAGGAAGGCGCACAGATTCTGGAAGAGCTGCGCGACGACGAATCAATCGGCGTCGTGGTCTTCACGGGTGCTGGCGACAAGGCTTTTATCGCGGGCGCGGACATAGCGGAGTTCGCCGGGCGCACCGCGCTCACGCAGCGCGACGTGATGATGGGCCGCTCGCTCTTTACGGCGATTGACATGTTCCCGAAACCCGTCATCGCCATGATCAACGGCTACTGCCTGGGCGGGGGCTGCGAGCTGGCGCTGGCCTGCGACATACGCATCAGCAGCGAGACGGCCAGCTTCGGCCAGCCGGAAATCAACCTCGGCATCATCCCCGGCGGCGGCGGCACGCAACGCCTGACGCGCCTGGTCGGCGAGGGCAAGGCGATGGAGTTGATCCTGACCGGCGACATCATCAACGCGCAGACGGCCTACAATCTGGGCCTAGTCAACCTGGTCGTGCCAGCCGCGGACCTGGAGGCGAAGACAATGGAGATTGCCAACAGGATCGCGGAGAAGAGCCCGGTCGCCCTCCGCATGGCGAAGGAGGCGGTCAAGCTCGCCTCGCGCTCGACTCTGGACGAAGGACTGCGCCGCGAAGTAGACCTCTTCGCGCTCTGCTTCTCAAGCGAAGACAAAGACGAGGGCGTCAAGGCGTTCCTCGAAAAGCGCAAGCCGGAGTTTAAAGGAAAGTGATTTGATTGCGGATTTGGGATTGCGGATTGCGGATTGGAAAGCCATCCTGCTCTCTTCCGTCGCCATTCTTAAATCCGCAATCCGAAATCCGCATTCCGCAATTTGCATGCGTCTCGTCGCGCTCATCCTCGGTCTAGCCGTCGCCGCCTGGGGCGGAGTCATCAGTTACCGCGCGCTTTTCCTAGAACCGAGTGCCACGGCCGTTATTGACGCCGGCACCGGGGCCGTGCACGAATACCCGAACATGCTGCGCGTTGGTTTAGGACTCGTCCTGCTGGTCGGCGGAGCGTGCATGGCCTTTTTCGCCGCACGCCGCAAACGCCCGTGAACCGTCGCTTGACGCTCTTTTGACCTTTACGCTAATCTCTTACTCCCACACAAACGATGTACACACTTCATTGTGGGGCCGTAGCTCAGCTGGGAGAGCGCATGACTGGCAGTCATGAGGTCAGGGGTTCGATCCCCCTCGGCTCCACCAATAAAATTAAAGTTTTATAGGCTGCTAGATGATGCTACAGTGGAGCGCCGCCGAAAGACATCCCGCTGCTGGTGTACTCGAAAGTCTAGATGCCGTCCAGCCTCGGTGAAAGGTCAGGCCAGCATGTTCACGGTCAGGAATTTCAAGGCGCTCCTCCTACTCGCCGCATCATTTCTCATCTTACAGTCAAACGCTGCCGCGCAGTCTGGCCGCACTCCGCCTCGGCCCGCGCCTCGGCCCGCGCCAACTCCCGCACCCACGCCCGAGCTCATCGACACGACGAATTTTGAGAAGGTCAAGCTCCTCGTATCGCGCGGCCTAGACGACTTCGTCAGGGATTTGAACGAGCAAGGGCGGCTCGGCTACCGTGTGGAGAAGTCTGTCAGTTACGGCGACAAGGACGAGGGGCGCAGGTATGCGGCCGTGCTGCGCCTGGACCCTGGCCACAAGTACGAATACGCCCAAGACCGTATGCCGGACAACTTGCTCTACGGTCACCCGCTCAACTACCACGCGCGGCGGGGCTATAACCTCCTGGAGACTTACGCCGTGACGCAGTGCCCGCCGGTGGAGTACGGCGCTGAGTCTAAACCGCCGTGGGACCTGGACAAGTGGCTGAACACTGTGAAGAGCAACGTCTTCCTCTTCATGCGGCGCGACGGGGCCGCGGAGCAGACCAGGGAGTACCAGCTCTTGACTGGACGGGTCGGGTGGGGCGAGAACCTTCAGGAGACCGTTCAAACAGCGATTGACGAAGCCCCGCCCGGCTTCCGTCCCATCAGGCTCCTCTTCGGGCCGCCTGGCTTGGTCTCCTTCGGCGTCTCGGTCGTGCTTGAGATGGACCTGAGCGTAGGCGCTCCGGCGAAGGTCAGATATCAGGTGGTCAAAGAGACAAAGGACCTGAAGAAGGAGATCAACCAGCTCGCGGCCCAGGGGGTGCGCTACGTCTCGGGCGGGCGTATCGACGCGTTCAAGGTCGTGCTGCTGGCACAGCGGGCGGCGGGCGTCAGCGACTACATCTTCCTAGACGACAACAAGTCCGCGAAGGAGTTTGACAGGCTGGTCGCGGCGGGCTACAGCTACCAGGGGATGATGGCGGGCGACCTGGACTGCGGGCGTGACGAGGTGGTCAGCCAGAAACTGGTCTTCGCGCGGGAGGCCGCTGGCCCAATCCGCCGGTACAAAATTCTGAGCCTCCCCGAACCCAAACCCGGCAAGCATTCGTCCGCCGCGCTCTCCGAGTTGCAGCGCCTTGCGGGTGAGGGCTTTGAAGTCAGAGACCTCTTCTACTCCTACGGGCTCCACGCGATTTTAGAGAAGCCATCGGAGGCGCGCGCCTCCATAAATGAAATTGTAGATTTCAAGTAGAAAGTAATTGTCTTACGTTCCGACCCACTCATCCGGTTAGAATTCCTGCTTCATCTTCACTTAACACGATTAGCTTCCACCAGGGCGCGCCGAAAAGTCCCTCCGAATCTGAATTCTACAAAATAAGCTTTTTGTGGATTTTACTGTAAGAAAAATATTGGGATGGCGTTTTCAATGTAGAGGTAGGCGTCCCTAAATTCTCCGCCCCTGGAGCTAAGAATGAAACCTGTGAAAAGCCTCGGCCGGCTTCTCGGTATGTTGCTGGTCGTGCAGATAGCCGGGCTGATTGTGCCCTTCGTGTTGCTGCGTCCGATGATGAGCGATGCCTTTCTGGCGAATGCGGCCGGAAGCTCTTTTCAGATAAAGGTGGCTGTGTTCCTCCTGTTCGCCAATTGCGCGCTGACGGTCGCCATTTCTATCGCAACGTTCCCGCTCTTTCGTGAGTACAGCCGCGCGCTGGCACTCCTTCCAGTGGCAGTGAGCGTAATTATGTTTACGCTCCAAGCCGTCGATAACGCGCACTTGATGTCGATGCTGTCTTTGAGCCAGGAGTACGTCCGCGCGGGCGGCCCTGATGAGCTTTTCCAAACGCTTGCGGTGGCGGTCCGCTCGCCCAGAAGGTGGGTGCATTACTCGGAACTGCTCGCTATAGATGCCTGGATTTGCGTGCTCTACAGCCTGCTCTACCGCTTCCGCCTGGTGCCGCGCGCACTGGCTGCCTTCGGCCTGATAACAGTCCTGCTTCACTTCACGGGAATCACTTTGCCTTTGTTCCTGGAGTATCGCAGCGTGACGCTGATGGGCGTGCCGATGGCTGTCAGCCACCTTGCTCTGGCGATATGGCTCATCAGCAAAGGATTCGCAGAGCGTCACAACGCACTTCGCGCCGAAGCACAAGAGGTCGCCCCCTACGTGCGCTAAGCACCAGGCGCTTCGTGCGCTGCTTATGAACCAGCGCCGTCAGTGATCGTGAACTTGATGTCGTCGCCGCTTTCCGACAGCTTCTGGTCCGAGCCGTTGTAGGCATTCACCTGCCAGCGATAGGTGCCTTTCGGCAGCGGCTTGTCTACGGGGAATGTGGTCGCCTCGACGCGCTCGTTGATGTAAGGAGACGTGACGCTCATCTCTTCCGGGTAGATGCTGAACTTGTAATAGGCTGCGTCAGGGTACGGCTCCCATTTCAGTTCCAGATTCTGCGAGCTGACCTTTGACCCGGCTTTGGGATTGAGCACCTTCAGGTCGCCCTTGAAAAGGTTGGTAGGAGCGATGAACAGTGTCTTGTCGGCGGCTATTTCGTACTTGGTCGAGCTGAGCCCGGCAATTCCCGTAGCCGCGAAGACATACGAATCGGTCTCGAACACGCGCGCGAGCAGGCCCTCGTACACTCCCGGCGGCGCGTTGGTGATGACGTACTCGCCGCCCTCGTCCGTCTTCGCCGTGTAGGTCTTCCCGCTGCAACCTCCGATGTACTGGCTGAACTTCTCGCACAGCTTGACCTCTATATTCGCGACCGGCTTGCCGTTATACAGGACTTTCCCCTGCACGTTGCCGGTCCCCGGCGCTGGCTTGACCTTTTCAACGCCGGTCTCGCCGCCGCTGCTGGTCGAAACAGGGGTCGGCGACGCATAGCCGGTCGTTTGTGAACTCTTGTTGGCGTCTTTGCTGCAACCCGTCAAAAGTGAAGCCGTGATTACGCAGAGACAAGCCATCAGCCACTTACCAGTTGTCATAATAAGAGCCTTTCTTTGGTCCCGGTCGAGCAGGAGAATTTTTCAGCCTTCCGGTTTAATTTATAGGGCAGCGCCCTGTACTGGAATGTCGGGGATAATAACTTTCAGCCCAGCATTTAACAATCTAAAAGAGAACAGGCGCGTCAGCCTTGGTGGCCTCGCGCCTGTTCGTAAGTAGTCACTGTCCTCACCCCAGCAACCACTTGAGGCGGAAGGATTCACCAACCGCCTGATTGGCCCAAATCCTACATTAATACGCGCAAAACTGCAACCCGGCCGCGTGCTTTTCTCAAATTGACAGTAGATCGGCGGCAGCTACTTCCCCTGATCGTGCGGCACTGTGACGGTGACAATCCGCCTGGACGAGTTGCCGTATGGGTCGGTCGCTGTAATCACAATCGTGTAGACGCGCCCGCTTCCCTTGCCGGCCCTGTCGGCCCTCAAGCGGACTCGATGATTGTCCAGCACCAACATGTCGCCCGCGCCCGTCTGCTCGTTGCTGCTGATGCTCAAGCTGGTCGTCACCGTCCCGCCGGAGTTATCACCCGCGCCGTAGCTGACGAGGACGTCCACCATCTTGTTGTTCGCAGGCCAAATCACGGACGGGCTGGCTGCCGCCCCATTAATAGTCGGAGCCGTATTGTCTACGACCGTCACCTTCTGCGTGGCGGCGGTGGCGTTCCCGCTCGGGTCCCTGGCCGTGTAGGTGAGAATGGTCATGCCCGTGGGGAAGAAGTTCCCGCCCGGCACGCCGCTCCGGACGACGGAGGCGACGGAGTCGTTATCGCTGGCGGTGGCTGTTCCCAGCTCGCCGTCCAGGTTGTTGATGACGACGCCCGCCAGCGTGGCCCCCGCGCCCGTGTAAATGGTCCGATCCGACGGAGCCGTAATCTTCGGCGGCGTGTTATCGACGACCGTCACCGTCTGCGTCTTGGATGTGCTCTGTCCCTTGGCGTCCGTCGCAGTGTAGTTGAGGGTGGTCACGCCTATGGGGAAGAGGTTGCCAGCGGGCACGCCGGTGCGAACGGGAGTGACCGTGGAGCAATTGTCTTCGGCCGTAGCCGTCCCCAGGGTGGCGCTCAAGTCGCTCACGACGACGCCCCCTATGGTGGAGCTCGGGCCTGTGAAAAGGATGCGGCCCGGTGGCACAGTGAGCTGCGGAGGAACGTCGTCCACCACAGTCACCTCGGACACACATGAGCTGGAGAGACCGCGATCATCCGTGACGATCAGGGTGATGCTGTGCGTGCCGAGGCCGAGCGGTCCCGACGGGTTCAGCGTTAGCGTGAGGGTGTCCGTCGCGTCCGGGTCGGAAGAGCCTCCGTCAAAATCCGACGCACTCGGAATGTACTGGCAGGAGCTTTGCGCAGAGGCGTTGAAGCTCAGGCACCTGGCGACGGGCGGGTTACTGGGAGGCTGTTTTTCTATAGCGCCGATGTCAACGTGGCCGTTGTATTTGCGCACGTACCCTATGCCGCGCTGGTCGTAAGCGAGATTCGAAGGAGCGCCCGTGACAGAGTCGTCGCCCGCGTTGATGGCCGGGCTGCCGTCGAGCAGATCGTAGGTAGATGTCTGCGGGCCGCCGTTGTGCTGGCGCGGGCCGAGCTTCGCGTTGAGCGGCGAGGAGCTTGAGCCAGTCTGGTCGCCCGTGGCTGTAAAGTTCAATTCGTCGTTGTCATTTAAGTCCTGGGAGACGACGCCGACGAGGTTGTGGCCGGAGGAGATGAAAGTGCCTATCACGTCCGGGCCGCTCCCGCCCGTGGCCGTGGTGTTGGCGGCGATGATAGTGTTCTTAACCGTGACGGATTCGTTGGCCGGTCCGCTTGAGCCGGTGGCGACGCCGCCGCCGTGGCCGCTGCTGCCCGCGGAGCCGTTACTGCGCAGCGCCCCGCCCGAGCCGCCTGCCCCGCCTGCCCCCGTCTTGTTGCCTGTGACGGTGACGTTCGTCATCTTGAGATTTTTCTGGGTGTAGATGCCGCCCCCGTTTCCGCCTCTTCCGCCGTTGCCGCCGCCGGTCAAGTCAGTCATGCCGGAGCCGCCCTTCCCGCCGTCGCCCGTCGCGTTGTCGGCGACGGTGCTGTTTTCGATGGTCATGGTGCCGACGTTGTAGATGCCGCCCCCTGCGCCGCCGTCGCTGCCGCTCCCTGGACTCGAAGCACTTGAGCCGCCGACGCCGCCGCCCCCGGTCTGGTTGCCGGCGATTGTGCAGCCGACGATCTTCATCTCGCCCTCGTTGTAAATTCCCCCGCCAGCGCCGCCGTTGCCGCCCGGATGGCCGGAGCCCACGGTTAAGCCTGCCCCGTCACTGCCTGTGCCCCCCTGCCCCGCAGTGTTACTGCGGATTTCGGTGCTGGTGATAGTGACCTTACCCGAAGCGTCGTTGAAGATGCCGCCGCCCCTCCCGCCGGTATAGCCGACGCGGCCGGAGCTTTGTTCGAGAGTCCCGATCAGACTGCTCTGGAAAGCGGAGTCTAGGACGTTGACAGTCCCGCCCTTATTGAAGAGGCCGCCGCCGTTCGCGCCGTCCGACCCTTCTCTGTGGCCCAGGTTACCTTGCACCGTGCAACGCGTGAGGTTGAGGGTGCCGCGGTCGTTATAGATGCCGCCGCCGCTGCCGCCGATGGGGCCTGAGAACT